>NZ_JBJEFJ010000034.1:0-66687 GCF_051873915.1 Pradoshia sp. | reverse complement strand
CTTCGTTCCATCCCACCGCTTATGTATCCGATTACTTGGCTGTCTATTTCTGCAACCAGGACAATGGAGGCTGGATTTTCAATGATTCTCCCCCACTTTTTTGCATATTGTTCAGCGGACATGGCCTCCAGATATCTTTTTGGGACGATTCCCTTATACGTTGAATGCCAGCTCTCCACATTCACCCTTGCAATCGAAGGCGCATCTGAGCTATTTGCCTGACGAATTATCATCTCATTCACTTCCTAGATTATGTTTTCATAAACATTTTTTTAAATTCGACAAGATAACGGAAAATCCTCCCTTTTCTTCTTTCAATCTTTCTGTATAATTTACAATATATAGAAAAACAGATTTTCATGTCTAACGCTAGTCAACTAATGAAATTAGTATAGCAGATGGCTTCATCACAAATTTGCGTGCTAGATTCATGAACGAGGCAAGGGTCCTTCTTTCTTGCTATTTTGGCAGAGAAGAAACAAGATTAAAGGAGACGTAAAGATGGGTTTGTACAAGCTGGTTAAACAAAAATTATGTACTCACGAATGGCATCGAATTGGCCGGGAAGGTAATTTAATCGTTGGAATCTATTGTCCGAAATGTGATAAAGAAGAATATGTTGCAGAGGAACGCTGGGAAGAATTAAAAGAGATTGAGAAGGTTCGTAAATTATTTAGACAAGGGCAAAACTAGCAGCTATCATATGAACAGCTTGAGTTTCCAAACTGGCCGCTCAAGCTGTTCTCTTGTTTATTAAGCTGCTGTTCTTCGTTTCACTATTCGATACAGACCGAGAATGGATCTGAACAACATATCTGAAATGACAATGCCGCAGGCGATCCCAACCGCACAGTATCCGACATTCAAAAAACCCGTGGCTGCTGCCTCATAATCATGGAGGGTCAATTGTCTAAATGCCTGGAATGCCGAAATACCAGGAACGATTGGAACCAACCCTGGCACATAAAAAACGGTCAACGGCATTTTAAAAATTCTAGCGGCTATTTGCCCGGCAAAGGCCAGCAGCAAGGAGCAAACCACACTTGCCGGGAATACACCGTACCCATTCATGCTTAAGAGAACATATCCCATCCAGCCGAGCATACCTACAATCCCGCCCATCGGGATCGACTTCTTTGGTACATTGCATATAATGGCAAATGAGATGGATGATAGAAAACTAAACACCATATGAAAAACGAGATTTGACATCCTATTTGACTCCTACTGTATGAAAATATAATAAACGGTTGCTATTCCTGTGCCAATCGATCCGGCAATAAAGATTCCCTCTACCATGCGGATGGAGCCCGAAATATAGTGCTTCGCTAAAATGTCCCTAATAGCATTCGTAATGGCTATACCAGGAACAAGGGGTGCCACCGTTCCGATCATGACAGAACTTAAGTGGCTCCCCACCATACTATTGACGATGAAAGCTGCCAGACCGCCCAAAAAGGCTGCTATATATTCCGTAATAAATGGAATTTTCAAGTACCGATAGGCAAGCAAATAAGCCAAATAACAGACTAATCCGCCAATCATGCTTGCTGGCAAATCAATGAAGGTGCCATTCATGATCAGCATAACACTGCCGCTTAGAATGGCTGTAAAAATAAATTTCATCAAGAGGGAATAGCCCATTTGTTCTTTATCGACCATCTGCAATCTTGCGTACACTTCCTCAATAGTCAAAAGGTCTTCTGTAAAGAAACGAGAGATTTGATTTACCTTGGTGATTTTATCAAGATTGTAATCACGGTTATCAATCCGGACAAAACTCGTATTGTGCATATCCGTTTTGACAAAAATCCCATTTAAGGTTATGTAGGTGAAGGTCTCCTCGTTTTGGTTTTTGCAGAGTGCCTTGCACATCATCCTTTCCATCGTATCCTCTACCCTGCTTGTTTCCGCTCCATTTTCCAGCATAATTTTGCCGGCCAAAAGAACAGCCTTTATTAAGCAATCATTCTGATTGGACGCCAAACCCATCACTACTCCACTATTCATTTTATCGATTCTTCATTCATATATTGTACAATAATATGAAAGAAAAGCTAGACTCATTTTCAAGCTCTCCAAACTCTCTCTCTTCCAATACCTGATATAATAGAAGATAATCTAAAAAACCTGTCTAGCGTGACAGCTCTAGGAGGATTTGCGTGGATTTTATTGCGATTGATTTCGAAACAGCCAATCGGTATCCCAATAGCGCTTGCTCACTTGGCATCGTCTATGTGGATAATCAAACCATCAAAGACGAAAAATATTTTCTAATCCGGCCGCCTATCATGAATTTCGATCCTAATCATATACGAGTGCACGGTCTTACAGCTGATGATGTCACACATGCACCTTCTTTTAAGGATGTATGGGAAATAATTAAGGCAGATTTTACGGATACAATGATTATTGCCCATAATGCCTATTTCGATATGAGTGTATTAAAAGCCTGTCTGAAAGAATACCAAATTCCAGTACCTGATATGAGCTATTGCTGCAGTATCCCTATCTCCAATCGTGCTATTAAGGGAGAGCGAGTCAAGCAATCCTTAAAAGAGCGCACAAATTTTTTTGGCATTCAGATAGAGGAGCATCATCATGCTTTAGCAGATGCGAGAGCCTGTGCTGAGCTGGTTCTTAAAAGCATGGAAGCCACTGGTCAGCATTCATTCACAGAATTTCAGCATGCCCATCCAACATTACCAGTTAAGCGATTATCCGAGCTGAAACCAATGAACTCATTCAGTAAAGAGAAAAAAACTGCGGGCAGAAAATTCTCTCAATCAATCAAAATAGGCGATGTCACACCAACGAAAGAAGCAGATGAGTCCAATCTTCTTTATGGGAAGACCTTCGTATTCACGGGCGACCTAGATTCCATGGAACGAATAGAAGCCATGCAGTTGGTTGTCAATTTCGGAGGGATATTAAAATCAAGTGTTAGTAAAAAGACCGATTACCTGATCATTGGAACACAGGATCAAGCATTAGTCAGCGGTAAAGGAATCAGCTCAAAGGAAATCAAGGCTCGTGAACTTCAGGAAAATGGTTCCCCCATCAAAATGCTCGATGAGACACATTTTCTCAGACTCCTTTCTGAAGCTAAGCAATCCAGCTCCATAAAACAATAAGAAGCCTAAAAAAGCACAAGACCGTAAACGGTCTTGTGCTTTCCTATTTCTTCATGCCCATTCATTCAAAAATGCCCGAACCTGATCAGGCGTCTTCGCATGAGCACTATGCAAATGCGCTACTTTTTCTCCATTTTTGTATAGGAGAAGACTTGGAATCCCCATAACATCGTATTGCTCAGCTAGTTCAGGAAATTCATCCTTATCAACCTTATACCATTTCTTATCTGGATGTTCTGCCACAATCTCATCTATAAACATATCAAGACGCTTGCAGTCTGGACACCATGTTGTTGTGAAGATTTCCACTGTTAAGTGATCTTGTGCGATTTGTTCATTAAATTGTTCTACTGACTTTACAACTTCCATTTTCCATTCCTCTCTTTCTAACGAGCTGTACTATTCATTTTACATTAAGTGCTCTAAAAGAGGAATTAATCAATTTGCCTGTTTCTCATCCATTTCATTCAGAGGAATGCCTGTTGATTTCTCAAACTCCTCCAAGGCCTTCTGAATGGTCTTTTCAGAGAGCCCATCAGCCCAGTCTGATATATCTTTGCTGTTCTCCTCATCAGGATTCCCAATATAAATTTGAATGGGCTCTCCTTTATAATCCACCTTCGTCTTTGGCAAGTCATTCTCCGCTGATTCATTCGATCCGGCATAAATGGATGTCCCTGCTGCATAGCCAAGTCCAATGACTAGTAAGAACCCTATAGTGCTCTTCGTAAATCTTCTCAATACGCTCACTCCTTCATATTCTTCAAGTGATTGAGCAGCTGTTAAAACATCATCAAGCTTTCCTGACACGTCTTTTAATGCTTCGGTCAAATGAACCTTTTCCATCCTTCGCCTTGATAGGATAGAGACGGAACTCCTTACTACCATTTCCATTATCTTCTATAAGCAAACCTATAATCAATGGTCCATTCGATTTGTTACGTTTTTTCACAGGAATGACCTATGATTGACATCAAGCGTATTCTTCCTGTTTCTCTGGCTATTCTATTCAGTTTTGTTTAATTGACATAATTTATCCAAAGTGACCATAATATGGGGTATGAAAATTAACCTTGAGGAGATCGATCATGATTAGTGTTAACAAAGAGGCTCAAGCGGCAATCAGTCCAGATTTTGACCCGTGGGAAGCCTATATGGACGTATCACAATATGGCAAAATGACTCTTTCTAATATAGAGTTCACTACAACAACCCTTTGCAATATGCGCTGTGAGCATTGTGCAGTCGGCTACACCCTGCAGCCGAAAGACCCGAATGCTATTCCGCTGGAACGACTAATTCAAAGACTTGAGGAAATTCCTCATCTACGGTCAATCAGTATTACGGGCGGTGAGCCGATGCTTGCCAAGAAAAGTGTTGAGAACTATGTTGTTCCGTTGCTGAAATATGCAGCCGAGCGAGGTGTCCGTACACAAATCAACTCAAACCTCACACTGCCGCTTGAACGATATGAATCCATCATCCCCTATTTGGATGTATTACACATCTCCCACAATTGGGGAACCATCGATGAATTTGTAGAAGGCGGCTTTGCCATGATGGAGCGAAAACCCACCTATAAACAACGAGAAGCCCTTTTTCAAAATATCATTACGAATTCGATTCAATTGAATAAAGCTGGTGTACTCGTCTCTGCTGAAACGATGCTCAATAAAAGGACGCTTCCCTACTTAGAGAAGATACATAAACAAATAACCGAAGAAATGGGCTGCAGAAGACATGAAATTCATCCAATGTATCCGAGTGATTTCGCTTCTGCACTTGAATCCCTGTCCCTAGATGAAATCCGAAAAGCCATTCACCATTTGCTCGATTGCAGGAAAGAAGAGGTTTGGATGCTCTTTGGTACATTGCCGTTTTATCCATGCAGCAGCAATCAAGAGGATCTCCTCTTATTAGAGCGATTATATGCGAGCAAGAACGTGACCATTCGAAATGATCCAGACGGACGTTCCCGTTTGAACGTTAATATCTTTAGCGGCGAGGTAATCGTGACCGACTTCGGTGATGCCCCTGCTCTTGGGAATATCCTTGAACATTCTTTACCTGAGGTTTATCAGAAATGGATGGATACGGAGCTTGCCCGCTCTTTGAATTGCCATTGTCCAGCTGTAAAATGCTTAGGGCCTAATGTTTTGGTCAAAAATGCGTATTATCCGAAGGAAGACTTTCAAACTCGCAAATCTTATTTATAATTTAGTCAAAAAAAGCGTTCAACCCTTACAGGTTGAACGCTTTTCTAATCTTATAACCAAGAGTTTACGACTTTATAAGCTTGATTATGACGCTTAATATAAGCTGTCGCTTTGCCATATTTGGCAAAGCCGCCTTCCCCTTTATTATAAGCACTTAAAACGGCTTCACGAAGAGCTGTTCCTTTGTAGCCTTTTTTTGCATACTTTTTCTGAAGGTTGGAAAGCATGTATGTACCCCAGTTCATGTTTACCTTTACATTATATGGGCTATTCTTTGTTTTGGTCACTTTTGCTAAGTTCTTATGATTCACTTTATTGATTTGGAACAAACCATAGTTTGAACCGCCTTTAGCCTTTGCTTTGAAATTGCTCTCATGCTTGATGACAGCTAAAGTATGTTTGTAGTTCAATCCTCTTTTTACACAAAGATCATATAAATATTTCTGGTTGGCTTTTGATAGTGGCACTTTACTTGAATACTTGAAGCCTGCTGCTTCTACTGTATTTGTTTTTCCTGGTAAAGCTGTACTTAGGACAAGAGCAACAACAAACATCGAAATGATGAACAGTTTAGTCAGTCTTTTTCTTTGATTGTTTTTCATAGATACTCCTTTTTGTTCGCGTTTTTTTAAACGTCTTGCTTGCTACTCTTGTACTATACCAAAATCATGAGTGAGAAATAAATCAATTCATCAGATTATAACGTTATTGTAAGACTGATGTATTCAATGTAACCTTTATGTAATAAAAGTATATAAATATAAATATACTTGTGGATAAAACAAGAGATTATCTCTAAAAAACTCTATTCACATACCCATTTACTCCCATTCGTGCCATTCATTCTACTAAATCCATCCGTTTAGTTACAGAATGTTAAGGGGATTATATGAAAAGAAGTACTTATGAAGAGGTGATTTGTCATGATGGAATTTATCGTCATTCTACTGCTCGCTGTCTTTATCGGCTATTCTTTCTTTAAAATGAAAAGGAATCATAAAGTACCAAACAATCAATATACTCCCTTTGATTCAGCGATGACAGGCTCCACAGACAAAAAACAGACAGACCCAATCAACGACACAAAGCACAAAATCGCCTACAAAGAAGAGGTCCGCTTGGAGGACTATCATGAAGAGAAAAAGGAGTCTCATAAATAAAAGCATCTGCCTGCATAATCCATGCAGGCAGATGCTTTTTTTCATCACTATGACAATTACAAGACAAAATCAATCATTCAATAAGTGAATTATGACAGAATAGTAACAAACCACATCATTCGTGCCCTGAAATAGTCCCAGTCTGAATTCTAATCATATACTTTACTAGCAGAAATGGCCCTCTTAATCGCTTGAATGTTTCCTAAATGAATTCCTTCATGATGGATGGTCCTGACCAACACTTGAGCAATTGTGTGGATACCTGATTCAGTAGTAGGATATTGTTCCTCCAGCCGCTCCCCATATAAATCACGAATCATAAACGGCTGAATGGCAAGCAGTCTTTTTAAATAATCCAAGCTTGGAATCTCTTCTTCCCAATCCAGAGGACTTGTACCAAATCCAAACCATTTAATGAAATTCCTTGGCATGACAATCTCTTCCTTCGTTAAATGCTGGATCCATAAATATTGATTCACATATACATGTCCCATATGCCAACGGATATTATCCTGATACCCCTCAGGAATCACATCTGCCTCCTCTTCCCCAATGACCGAAACCGCTTCCAAAAACTCATGCCGATAATCAGCTAGCTGCTTAATCAGAACTTCATGCCTTTTTAGCATACTTCATCCCTCCAAAGCTCTTAATAGTATTTATGATTCTCCGAAAGAATGCATTTCCCTTCAGACTTTATGATTAATTATCCGCTGTGAACTATTTATATAGAAGAAACTCGGTATTATCCACCCATCCACCTTCGAAAACAATGTTTTTACTGAATGACCCGCATATTTCGAAAAGGATAGAAAACAACTTTTCCTTTCCCAATAATCCGATCTTCGTGAATAAATCCAAGCCCATTCCTGCTATCCATACTCACCATCCGATTATCTCCCATTACAAAGTAACTCTGCTCTGGTACAAGTATAGGAGAAAGATCCCCCGTACCAGTTTCGTTGAGGTATGCTTCCTTCCATTTCTCATCATTGATATATAATTCATCCTCTTTCACTTCAACCTTGTCACCTGGCAGCCCAATCACTCTCTTTACATATCGTTCATAGCCATTTCCTTTTATCACAACAATCTCTCCGCGGCTAAAGGCAGCATCTCCTATACTGGGTGTTACAAGAATTCTCTCCTGATGGTGCAAAGTAGGCTCCATAGAAAGTCCATCCACTTTATAAGGCGTCAAAATATATGTCCGTACGATCAGTATCAGAAGAATGGCAACAGTCAGTGTCTTAATCCAGCTCCAAGCACCAGCAAACAGACTTTGATTTTTCTCGATTTAATCCTCATCCCCTTTCCAGCCGTTCTTCTGTTCACCTTTATTTTAATTTATCTCTGTATCTTTGTTTGTCGAATTCTAAGAACAGACATAAACTAATCCCCGCAACAAAGATGGCCAAAAAGCGATATATCGAGTTTCTTCTATAATATATAAACCGATATATAAATATGAAGGGAAAATTTCTACAACTTTTTCAAAAAAGGCTTAATTTTTGTCAGAATTTAGTTTATACTATAAATATGTAATTCTCTAAGTTGAAAATCGAAAATGATTGATTCCTTCTATAGAATACCTCTGGTCATTTGATCGACATTCTCCAATCATCCTTTTCGCTTTTTCTGCTCAAGAAAACGACTTTACGGTAAATGTAATTGACATTTTCACCCAATTCATTACCAGATATTTCAATTTGTAAACCTCTTTTTTAATATTTTTGCCTTTTTCTCTCTAAAAAAACACTTGAAATATTTACCATTTTAAACAACAAATGGTTATTTGTGTTACAATTATGACAAAATATCAGTATTTGCCAAGTAAAGAAAAAGGTAATAGTACCAGTCCATCCCCCTCTTTTATTGCCCCTTATTATTTGAATTTTCTGACAAATAGACATATTCCTGACATAATCGCGTTATATCGGTAACGTATTTATCATCTCCTCGTTATTACTTCTTTTGGAGAAACCTGTTAAGATTGTCAATGTTAGCTGATACAAACAATTTTAGGAGGTTAAAACTACATGAAGAAAACGTTATTATCGTTTGTAGCGGTAGCTTCCATCACCGTTGCTATGAGTGGGCAAAAAACATCCGCTCAAGAAATTAAAGTACAAAAAGGAGATACTCTCTGGGGAATATCTCAAAAATACGACACATCAGTAGAAAATATAAAAAGACTGAATGATCTCGATTCAGATACAATCATCGAAAATACTAGATTGGTGGTCAAAAAAGAAGCAGACACACCAACTTATAAAGTAAAAAAAGGAGATAGCCTATGGAAAATCTCCAATACTAAGAATGTATCAATCAATGAACTGCGTTCTTGGAATCAATTAAAATCTGATGTTATCCACCCAGGACAGGTTCTTAAACTAGCAGGTGATGGTCAAGCAGCCAGCGCAAACACAGCACAACCAGCAAAGGCAAAGCAGACTAAACAAACTACTCAAACAACAACCAAAAAGGCAACACCTGTTCAAAAGACTTCTACTACTAAGAAGGAAAATTCCGGAAAAACCATTACAGTATCAGCAACGGCCTATACGGCAAACTGTAACGGATGTTCAGGTACCACCGCCACTGGTGTTAACCTGAAAGCAAATCCAGATGCAAAAGTTATCGCTGTTGACCCAAGTGTCATTCCATTAGGCTCTAAAGTCTATGTTGAAGGCTATGGATATGCGACTGCAGCTGATACAGGCGGCGCTATCAAAGGCAACAAAATTGATGTATTCATCCCATCACATGATCAAGCCATGCAATGGGGACGCAAAACAGTTGAAGTACAAGTTTTAAACTAAACATTAACCACCCTAGACACCTCTCGAGTTTACATCCAGTTCTTGAGAGGTGTTTTTTTCTTCAAAATCGAGAATAAAGATATCACCTTTTCATCTTCCACACCGATTATTCCGGTTACTTTCCTTTTTACATCTTCTATTGACTGACCCAGCCATTTCTTTCTGCTGCTGGTTGATATATTGAATGCCCCTTTATGTAAAGCTCATATCATGAATCTATTTTATTCATAATATCTTTCAAACTTTAGGCCAGTTTATTTAAATCTTGCTAAAATATCCTTTAAATATATTCAATAAGCTGTCTCTTTGCCCCCAAATCGTCCATTCGATACAATGGATATAAATAGAAATTGGGAGGCTTGGGATATTGGGGAATTGCAGAGATTGTTTTGATGGGAAAATATATGATGAACAGCATGAACAATATGAGAAATTGGACAGAGAGATTATCCGCCTGACAGAAGTGAGTCATTTTTCATATGAAGATGCTTTTAACCGCGCAATACGTCTATATCCAGCTGTAAAGGATTGCCCAGAATGCGGCGGCACTGGAAAAATCAATGATTAACGGAAGGAATCAAAAGGCCAAACCAACCTGTTTGGCCTTACTTCCCAAAATATCTTTAGTCCTCATCCAGTGAAAGTGTTTCTTCATTATCTGCTGACCGTCCAGTACCCTCTTTAGGGTTATCAGTTGTCTCTTGGTCCGTCAACTCTTCTTCCAAATACCATTCTTCCGGAATTTCATAATAGGATTTTTCATCATCTGTTTTTTCTCCACCATCAAAATACCATTCTTTCTCTTTCACGTCTTCCTGCTCTTCTTCATAATAAAGCTTCCCATGTTCATTATAGAATAAAGCCATAACATCATCTGCAGAAAGAGGCGACGCAATCCATCTCTCTATGAGCGGATATACATCTGTCATAGGAATTGTAAATCCAACTGAATCATCCTCCAAAGACCTTGCGGAGTTTATGCCGATGACCTCACCGCTTTGAATGGATAACAAGGGTCCGCCGCTTGATCCTTGACCAATCTTTGCTGTCATTTGATATAGATTCTCATATATTCTTTCACCAATGTAAAAGCTCCGTTCAATACCGGATATTTGCCCTAGTGTTGCGGCTCCTGCCTGCCCATTAGGACTTCCTAAAGCTAACACATCTACACCAATTCCATACTTATTTTGTTTATCCAGCCTAAGTGATACTTGTCCGCTTAATGCTGGAAAACGGATAACAGCAATATCTGTCTCATTGGAATAGCCGATAACATTGCCTACAAAGGCTTGATTAGAGGAATCAACAGCTGTAATCGTAAAAAATCCCTCTACTACATGCGCATTTGTCAGTACATCACCTTGGTCATTGATCAAAAATCCAGAACCTTGATTTTTATCTGTGTAAATCGTATATACCTTTTGGTGTGAATCTTGAATTAGAGCAGATAGACCTCTCTGCACATCATCCGTTATTTCATCAGGCGGCTTTGAGACTGCTGAAATATCCTCTCTTTTTGGTGCCGGCACCTTCTCTTCTGTCTCACCTGATAAATGCTCTTCATCAAGGTATTCTTCCTCTTCCCGTTTTATCTCTGCCATTTCCGGCTTTTCTATGGATACTTGTGGAGTTGTTCCTATCACTGTCTTTTCTGGTCGGTTCGAGAATAAATGAAAGAGAGTAAATGAAAGCAAGAAGAGCGAAAAGATTTGGATTATTGCAATAAAGTTGGAGCGTTTCCTTTTCTTTTTTCTTCCGCAATCATAGCAATAATGTCCCCTCGTCTTCATATTCCTGCCGCAAATTCTACATTCCACCAAGCCACCCCCTTTTCAAGCAACAAAAGAACTACCTATTCTTTATTTCGTTAGAAAAGAGGAAAGATGAAGCACCAAAAATAAAAAACACGATTTTTTCCTTATCATCCATCACAATTTCTCTTTTTAAATGGTCTCCCCTTTCCCCTGTCTCCTTTCAATATAAACCGTTTGTCTTGGTTCATTGGCAGGAAAAGAAGACGAGGAAGAAACTTCAATTATATTGCTATGGAGAAAAATTTGATAAATCTATATAATTAAATAAGAAAAGATGAAATGAGTAGACTCATTACTTAATTGGAGGGATATTGGATGAAAGTCATAGTGTACAAAAAAGATGTTGATCACTTCTTAGAAAACTTTAAGTCAATCTCTTCTTTGGATGAAGCAGGTAACAAATTTTATTTCGTCTTTGAGGACCATATTAGAGGCGGACAGTGGACATTAATGTTTTATGAGGATGCACAGAAATGGACAACTCACGGAAAAGGGCCCAATTACTGTGATGTAGCTGAAACACCTTTAACCATCGAAGAGTTAAAATCTTTTATTTACAAACGCAGAAAATATATAAATAATGTGATTCGTTCCATCCGAGTACCCGTTATGTCATGATTGGACGCTGCGCTTACCAATCATGTCTTCATCATAGAGATGAATGCTAAGCGCAGTATAGGGACTCCATAAGTCCTCTTATTAACCATGAGGATTCTTAGACTGCAGACAACATCCAATTAGGATAAATAAGTCTGCAGTCTTTTTGTTTTTGAGATCAGTATTAAAGGCAATGCTGACATTGGTTCCGAGACAAGCACTAAAGCTGCAGCAGCAAACAAAGATTCTTAAATCCTCTGTCTAAACGTCAATCCCCTTGTGAGGAAAAGAAATGTAAAAATCATAAAATAAACTTCATGTCAATGGATTAAAATAAATATTTATAACAATTTAGTGAAAATTACCTTTCATTAAATTATCCGATATAGTAAAATTATGTAAAAGGACTTGCGAAGGAGGAATATATGATGTATGTAACTCTTGCGTTTGCTTTAGCTGTATTTGTGATTGCCCTCTGCTTCCTTACCACTTCTAATCAACGGATGGACAGAATACTATACTCTGTCGGTATTTTCCTGTTCATGCTTTTCTTCTACCGTGTACTTTTCCGCGTATCCTATTCCTTAATCGGTGAAGCTGGTTCTTCAAGCATCCTGGTCTTCCATACGACGATTATGGCTGGGAGCCTGCTGCTGCTTATATCCGGTTTATTTATGAAAGCGATTCCAATGACGGCGGCCGAAAATAAATAATATAAGATACTCGTAAGCCAGGTTCATACTTGATGCCCCTGGCTTTTTGCGTTAGCCTTTTTTAAGGACCGTCCGAGCATTAGCTGAAAACAATCATAAACCACCCTCCCATCATATTCCCTATTCACTGCTATGGTTGAAACTCGGCAAAAACCAATCCGGTGAAGAAGCCTTTGAGAAGCTTCATTATCCGGGTTGGCAAGAGCGATGAAAGAGCCTTGCCAATACCTTTCCCGCATCCATGAAATCCAAGCCTCGAGTACTTCCGTCATAATCCCATTTCCCCTATATTCCTCCACAAGAAAATACCCAATCTCCAGCTGGTTATCTACATCTGGTTTCCTCTCTGCTGCCAACAGTCCTATCATGGTTCCCTCGTTTTTTAAACAAATGACCTGCACCATTCTTCCAGTCCCTGTCCCCTCTTGGAATGGATTTGCATTCACCTTCCTAATCCAATTCCGCAATTGAGTCAAGCTAACATTCCATTGAGGAAGCCATTTAAGAATAGAAGGCTGTCGACAAATGGCCAGCAGTTCATCTGCATCCTTTAACACAATCTCCCTCATCACCGTTCTCTCCGTTTGTAAATAAACCTGCATGATCAATCACCTTTTTATTTCACTTTTTATGAATTATCGTATTTTTTCACTATTTTGTTTAGGTTTAAACTATATTAGAAAAATTTTATCCGCTATAATAGACCTATACATATTATGAGGGAGGATTTACGTGAATAGAAAAAAAAGAAGAACCATTGCCCTGCTCGTAATGGGTATCACATTTTTATTATTTGGTACAATGATAGGTTATCTGCTGCCACATCGCGGCCATATCAATGAACTGGAACAAAAGACAAAACAAATCGAAAGTTTAAAAAAGTCCTTAGCGGAACAAAAGAAGGAAAACGAGAACCAACAGAAGGAAATTAAAAAAGCTGAGGAAACCATCACAGATTTAGAAGAACAACTACAAAATGCCGATTCAAACGAGAACACAGAGGATACAGCTGAAGCAGAAGTTAACGATGAGACTGAAACAAATAAGGCCGAAACAAATGAGACTGAAACGAATAAAGCCGAAACGAATAAGGATGATCAATCTATCGAAGCTTCAAACAGCACAGAGGATTCCTCTTCAGAGCCGTCGACTGAAGAAACAGCTGATACAGAGTCAGATGAGCAGTCAGACACCTCCACTTCTAAAGAATCCACAGAAGCCATTAAACTCGTTAAAGAGTATGTCGGTTATACGAATGATTCGAATATCCACTTTGATATAGAAGGCAATGTGCCGGGCAGCAGCGATATTTGTATTCATGTTTATGAAGTCATTGATGATGGAGAATCTCAGCATATGGCTACTCAGGGCTGGTATGGGGTCAATTTAGACTCCAAAAAAGTCTATAATACTGAAGGGATATAAGCACCTGTACAAATCATATTTTCAAGGATTACGGCTAAACCCTAATATCCTGCCAATGACTAAATGACTAAAAGTATAGACCTTAAGACTCTGTCTAATAATCATTTAAATTTGTAATAATTAGATTCTTTTTACACCCTATCACTCGCTCATTTAGCTCTTTTGTCCTATAATAATAGTATACAATACGTTCCGTAAAAAGGTGGGGAGCTGCGATGACATCTTCTTTTGGATCTAGATTAAAAGAATTGCGAAAAGAAAGACGATTATCACAAGAAGAGCTGGGATCGATCATTGGGGTAGCCCAGTCCACTCTAGGCTCTTATGAAAGAGAGACACGCGAACCAAGTATTGAAGGTATCTTACAATTGGCTCATTATTTTGAAGTCTCTGTGGATTATTTGCTGGGAAATTCAGATTTACGTGAGTCAGCAACACATATCCACCCAAAAGGGGCCTATGATTTACATCAATTATTCCATGATAATGAAGTCATTCTTTATGGCAGGACATTGACCGAGGATGAAAAACAGCGTCTGCTAGATATTTCCTTGGGCTTGTTCTATCGGTAGAAAGGAGAAAGAGGATCCAGTATAAACACCGGTTCCTCTTTCTCCTTGTTTAATGGAATAATTTAAAGACAGCTTTTCCTTTTAGTACATCAATGCCATGTTGATTGACCGCAGATACTTGGAATGTTAACAGCCGATCATTCTTTGACATAAGCTCTGCCTGCAAGGTGATGATGTCTCCCAAAAACACCATTCCCCTGAACCGAATTTGATAATCCTGTAAAAAACCTTCCTCATAATAAGGTGTAAACAGTTTCGCTAAATTGCCCATCGTCCACATGCCATGGGCAATGATGCCAGGGAGCCCAAGCTGCTTTGCCTCTTTCTCATCAAGGTGAATCGGATTATGATCTCCAGACGCCTCTGCATACTCTATCAAAATCTCTGGTGTTACCGGAGATAACTGGATGGGTTCAATTCCTTCACCAGCCTGCAGCCGTTCCATCATATTCATTCATTCATCCCCTTTATAGCCGCTTCGTTTATGATAATGACAACCGTTGAAGAAAAGATCGATTGTCCATTGGCATCTTCTCCGTTGTTTTCGATACGCATAATGCCCATTCTGCCGTTCTGTCCTTGCCTCTCCTTGTAATCTGCGACTCTCGCATAGCAGTATACCTCTTCCCCGACAAGAAGCGGACGTTCATAATGATAAATTTGCTCTCCATGAATTAATCCCTTTGAGGGAAGCTTCAACCCATCAATCTGTCCATAATCAAACACCCTTGGGTATGTAGGCGGGGCAATGTTACCGCCATATCGCGAAGCTTCCCCCACTGACTCATCCAAATAAATCGATGCCTCATCACCGATAGCATGGGCGAATAGCTTAACCCGATTTCGATCCACGATATTTTTAACCCGTTTTGATTGTTTCCCTATTGCCGTCTCAAACATAGAGCTTCCTCCTTAATTTTTGGGTCCTCCAGCCACATAGAGCACCTGTCCGCTTACAAAGGATGACTTCTCATCCGCAAAGAAGGCTACAGCATTGGCAATATCCTCTGGTTTCCCGCTCCTCCCTACTGGGATGGCGGATACGCTTGCTTCGATTAATTGCTCAAAGGTTATGCCTATCCTTTCTGCTGTGGCTTTTGTCATATCGGTTTCAATAAAACCAGGAGCCACGGAATTAGCTGTAATCCCATATCGGCCCAACTCAATAGCCAATGTCTTCGTAAAGCCTTGCAGTCCTGCTTTTGCAGCTGAATAGTTGACTTGTCCACGGTTTCCTAACGCTGAAGTAGAGGAAATATTGATGATTCTTCCGTATTTCTGCTTTACCATATGGGATTGAACCGCTCGCGTCATATTAAAGGAGCCCTTTAAATGCACATTCATGACCATATCCCAATCAGCATCCTCCATTTTGAAAAGCAGATTATCACGAATGACACCCGCATTATTGACCAAAATATCAATCTGTCCAAACTGCTCGACGATTTCCTCGACTGCTTTATTAACCTCAGCAGATAAAGTGACGTCTGCTTTTTTCACGATAATATCATACCCTTTTGACTTAAAATCCTCTTCACATGCCTTTAACGCATCTTCATTAATATCCAGCACTGCCACTGCAGCCTTTTCTGATGCCAGCTGCTCAGCAATTGCCTTGCCGATTCCCCTGCTGCCTCCTGTAATGACCGCTGTTCTTCCGATAAATCTCTCACTCATCAAAAAATGCCTCCATCCCAAAAATGTAATCGCTTACTATTTTCGCCAAAAAGCTTCAATTCTCCTTCTTCTTCGAGAATATAGCTATTTAAAAGGGAATGCAGGCTGAAAGATTAATAGACGCTCATCCAATGAGACCTTAAATCAGGCTCAGGTCATGATTACTTGCCGCATAGATTTCATCCAGCTGTTTTCCTTTAGCTCGCTGCAGGATATCCATTCTAACCTGCAATTGCTTCATGGCAAAATTCATGACTTCCTCTGGCTCTGCTCCAAAGGCTTCCATATCTGCCTCATCAAATCCTTCTTCAACAATTTGAAGGGCTAAAGGAGTCATTTCAGCCATTCTCTTCAAAATAACCTCATCTAAAAGATGTGGATGCTCACAAATCAATCTCTGTAAAAGGAAGGTTCCATAGCCAATATGCCTGGACTCATCTCTCTTCAAATGCCCGATGCCCTCCAGCAAACCAGGCATAATCCCTGACTCCTCCAACGATTTATAGAAGGAAAAATAGCCCGTTTCAGCTAATACACCCTCCACAAACATATTGTATACCGTCGAAGCATCTGCGATGGCTTCAGGAGACTGATCTGTAATCAAACGGTCCATCGTTTCAGGAAGAATCACATGGAAAACCTGCTTGTAGGAGTCACTTAAAAGCAGATTCAATTCACCTTTTTCGCCAATCGCATCCAGTACCGTTCGAAAAAATTCTGTATGCTTCGCCTCTTCAAACAGGAAGGTTGTCAAGAACATCTCCTCTTCTATCCGTCCCTCCTTTGCAATCGCCATGATTAAAGGAAGCAAATCAAGTGTAACCGCTTCCTCTCCAGCCTGAAACTGGGAGAGAAGGCGTAATATACTCTGCCTTTGAGTGTCGGTTGCCGCCTGCCAATCCTTCGCATCCTGTGTGAAGTCAATTTCTGCCGGATTCCACGTACCAACTTTTTTGGCTTTTTGATAAAGGCGATAAGGGAAAGAATCAACCATTAACCCCCTGGGCGTCGCCGTGATTGTCTTACGCATAGCGTACTCACTCCTTCATGCTTATTCAATTAGACTTTTCCCTCCGCAATCGATTTACGTAAACTTGCCTTCAATACCTTTCCGACACCATTACGCGGAAGCTCCGAGAGAAAAACAATATGCTTTGGAAGCTTATTCTTAGCTATCTGTTCTGCACAATAAGCGATGAGCTCCTCTTCCGTAACCTCTTCATTAGGCTTTTTAACGACACAGGCCATGACCTCCTCACCGGACTGTTCATCAGGAACACCAATAACCGCTGTTTCAATGACCGCTTTATGTCTTGAGAGAACCTCTTCTAAATCCCGAGGATATATATTAAATCCATTCTTAATAATAAGGTCCTTCTTCCGGTCAACGATATAGAGATACCCCTCATCGTCCATCTGGCCAATATCACCCGTATGAAGCCATCCTTGAACAATTGCCTTCTCTGATTCACGTTCATTCTGAAAATATCCCGGGGTGATATGCTCTCCCCTTAAAAAGATTTCGCCAATAACCCCTCTAGGAACCTCCTGTCCTGTCGCATCGACAACCTTTAATTCTACTCCCGGAATTGGAATACCGACAGACCCAGGCTTAATGGGTATTCCTTTCTTATGGGCCGTAACAATGGGACTTGCCTCAGATAAACCGTACCCTTCATATACAGAAGCGCCAAATTTCTTCTCAAAGGCTTGCAGCAATGAAACAGGGAGCGGCGCAGAGCCTGAGCTGACCGATTCCAGGCTAGTTAAGTTGAAACGCTCAGCATCATTTGAAGCCATCATGGCATAAATCATGGCTGGAACGACTGAAAATGACTTTACTTGATATCTCTCAATTGCCGAAAAGATTTCACTCGGAATAAAACGGGGAAAGATGACAATTGAGCTCCCTGTCACATAGCACGCATGTGAAATGGTCAGACCAAATACATGAGCAAGAGGCAAAGCCCCAATTGTGGACCCGCGTTCCACATTAGCATGAACGGAGGAGTTAACCGCATTCTTATATAAATTCCTATGAGTAAGCATGACACCTTTCGGACTGCCAGTGGTGCCTGATGTATACAAAATGACTGCTACCTCATCATCATTGAAGTCTGGCACATGCATGCCGTCATTCTCCTCTACTCGGACCGAGGGGGATGTCAGATCACTCAAATCATCTATCATGACAATGGGGATATTTGTACTCAGTTCTTTCTCAATCTGATTGACTTGACCTTGGATGGAGGAAGATGAAAGTATTCTAGCTGCCTCGCAATTCTCAGCTATATAGGCGATTTCCTTCGGGTGGAGAGTAAAGAGTACTGGAACAATGACCGCTTGAGCTCTTGTTATCGCTTGATAGGCAATGAGAACTTCTGGACTGTTCGGCATCATAACGATCACACGGTCTCCTTTTTTGATTCCTGACCGCTGTAACTCTATCGCTAACTGATTGGCATATGCTCTTGTCTCGACATTTGTGAATTTCTTTTCACCATAGTATAAAAAGGGATACTCGCCAAACTCTTGAATATTCTGATCCAACAAAAATGACAACCTCATTCTATCTCTCCCTTTCCTAGTAGAATGTCTTCCCTTTAGGAATCTCTCCCCCTCTCCAGCTTATTTGTCACTGTCGCCCCCCACATCAATCACGAGCTCCTCCGAATACCTATGATGCTGAAGCCCGCTTCGTGTTTTATTTCTCCAAATACACCGGGATTTCCTACCAATTATTGTAAATAAACAAAAAAAACACCCAGTCTTCACTGGGTGCAAAAAATAGGGGTCTAACTATTATTATGATAGCATGAGTGACATGGCCAAACTCATTCTTTTGGGCATAATCAAGGTACTATCCATAATTGAATCATTCTCCCTATTCAGTATGTATACACTCTTGCCTATTTTACCTATGTTATGGAGATTTACACATTACATTTCAGCAGCATGAAGTTTGCTGCTATAGACACTTTCTGGACTGGAAATAATTTTGTAATTACCATGGCGAACAACCGTTTTAGGAGTCTCATAGCCGAAATAAGTTGCTACATCCAAGTCGATATCAACAATGCAAGATAGTTCCTTCACTAGTGATACCTTTCCAATGATATTTAAATCTCGACGTTTAAACTCTACCACATCACCAATATTAGCCATATTTGCGAGTAAATTTTCATTGGGTTGCCCCTTTTCCATTTTTCTTCTCCTCCTAATGACTCTTTGAGATAACATGACTTTTATACCATATAAATATTTAAAAAAGTGTAAATTATAACTTTATACATAGAATTTATCACATTTAGTATTGAGAATCAATTAAGTTTTCAAAAAACAGTGTCCTATTTCCTATTTTCTAAAAAAATACCCTAAAGTAATATTATGTATAGAAAATTCTGAATAATTATATAGTAACACATTTTGGGATATTATAAAGAAAAACCCGCCAAATACAGCGGGTTTCTTCTATCAGGATTTCATGCTTATAAGAAAGTTATCAATCTTGTTTTTTAAGGTTAAGGCTTTATTGAAACGATGCATGAGGATTGTAGCCTTACATTCAACAATAATAGAAGTATTATGAGATAAATAAATGCGAGTATGTTGATTGTCCACCTTCTCACAGCCCTTATAATGATCAAGAGCAATCCAAACACAGTCCGCTTGAAGGCAAGCTTTTGTTGGAAACATATAAATCTTATAATGACCACTGATTTGCAGCGGAAGTACATAGCTTTTACCCAAATGATGTTTCGAGCTCTTCATTGCTCCATCATAATCGGAACCATACCGAATAATACTTTCCTTAATCAACTGAATGGTAGACATTTGTATAATTGATTCGCCGCTAACGGAATAAACCTTCGTTAGCGGATACCCGTTTTCAAATACTGGAAACAGAGCTTGAGTCCCAACCCCTATGTATTGATTTAATAAATCATCCATCCTATCCACCTACTCTACAAAAATGGTCAAGCGAGTAATAATTCTGTCTCTTCGGCAAGCAAAGGAGTTTTTTTGCAGTCTCGTGTATTATTTCAACCTCCACACCTCCATCTTTAGTAACAAGACTATTATCCTATCATTTTCCAATATTATACACTAACTTTCTGAATTCTCCAAATTTTCCCTTTTGTTTTCCTTGAGGATTTGTTTATCATTCAGATACACTGATCGTTAAAACACTTCTTTGTGATTCTTCTATATAGACTATTAGCGTGTAAAGAAGCAAAAAAACCGCTCCATTTGAAAGCGGTCGGCTTTAAACATTCAGTTGTCTTCAGTGCATGCTTACAAATGACTTCCTAAAATATATTCACGAGCTAAATGAAGCATCTTTTCCTGCATTTCCTCTGTATTCTTTTCTTGGTCGATGAGATAACCGATATGATAAATACACTTATTATAATAAGCATACATTTCATTAGCAGCCGTCCCAACAGTACCAATACGATTATTCGTTTCATCATAATCATAGTAGGAGTATAATAAAGCACTATTTGTTGTCACAATCTGCTGATAAATCGGTAAATCATCCGTTAGAATTTCTTTTTTCAATTGGTTTCCTATTGAATCATAGCTATCCGCATAATCATATCCTTTAAGTGGATTCTCATCTACCTCTGTGACAGAAATGATAAAAAACTCCTCTGATGTGTCTCCGAAATAGCTCAATTGAACCTCGTCCTTCGGTTTACCTTTCTCATCCTTTGAGGTCACCAAATACGCTTTTTCCTCATCAACATGGAA
Source organism: Pradoshia sp. (assembly GCF_051873915.1). Lineage (NCBI taxonomy): Bacteria > Bacillati > Bacillota > Bacilli > Caryophanales > Bacillaceae > Pradoshia > Pradoshia sp. The sequence goes on along the minus strand of NZ_JBJEFJ010000034.1, from coordinate 45,799 downwards.
GGGCAGCTTTTCGGAATGAAACAGATTCATCCTCTCTTCTATATCATTTAGTAAAGAGGATTCTCCGTCGCTAAGTGATATAGGTTTGTAGTAATGAATGTTTTCCCTCTCGTCCAGACCGTCATAGGATTTGAAATACTCACTATATGTAAGGCCAGCACCTTTTACTTCTTCTAAATCCGTTTCATTAATGGAACATCCTGCTGCGACGAAACTGATTAAAATAATTGACCCTAGTAACCGCCATGTTTTTTTAGCTATCATCATGCACTCCCCATCTTATTTTTCATTCCTCAACCGACTGCATCCTTGCCGCTTTAGCCAATTCCTTTAGCCCGCACGATTTAAAACAGCGTAAAAGGCGAAGAACCATAATGATTCCCCGCCTCCTTCGCAGAAGGGAGAGGCATCCCTGCTGAATATCTGCATTAATCAACCCGTATTACGAAGCCCTGCAGCTATTCCATTGATTGTGTGCAGAACCTGGATAAGCAAATCCGTATCTTTCCCGTCCTTTTCTCGTAATTCATGGATTAAGTGCACCTGTATGAAGTTCAGAGGATCAACATATGGATTTCGGCGGTGAACCGAATCTTTAATATTCGGCGTTTGCTCAAGAAGTTCCTCATCACCGGTAATATCAAGCAGCACCCTCTTCGTTAGGTTGTACTCTTCTACAATATTAGCAAAGATTCTTGTTCCAATCTCCGGATCACTTGTTAAAGCAGCATATTCCTTCGCAGTCTTTAAATCTGCCTTCATAAGTGCCATTTGTAAATTATCGACCGTGGAACGGAAAAATGGCCAGTCCTGATACATTTCTCTCAAGACATGAATATTTCCCTGTGCCTGTTCTACATAGCTCATTAAGCCGGTTCCGGCTGCATACCAGGCAGGGAATAGCTGCCTGCTTTGCGTCCAGGCAAACACCCATGGAATGGCCCTTAAGTTCTCAAACTTGTCACTATTTTTTCTCGCCATTGGCCTTGAGCCGATGTTGAGCTCACCAATTTCCTTTAGAGGAGTAGCTTGGTTGAAATAAGTTAAGAAACCTTCATCATGGAATACAAGAGATTGATACTTCTGATAGGAAATGTCTGAAATTTCCTCCATTGCCCTCACCCACGATGGATCACGGAAATGACCTTGCTCCGAACGTTTCGACACATTAGCCGCCGTTTCAATCAAGGTTGAAGCCGCTTGTTCCAGTGAACGGGAAGCTATATCTTTAATGAGGTAGCGAGATGAGAGAACCTCGCCTTGTTCGGTAATCTTCACTCCATCCCCAAGCGTTTCAAGCGGTTGTGATAATAAGCTTCGGCTAAGCGGACCGCCGCCCCTGCCAAGTGAACCGCCGCGTCCATGGAAAAACTTCGTTGATACACTATATTCCTTCGCTATATCATGCAGTTCAATCTGGGCCTTGTACAGCTTCCAATTTGCTGTCAATGTGCCTCCATCCTTACTTCCATCTGAATAGCCCAGCATAATTTCCTGCTGGTTATTCAAGATGCGTAAATGCTCACGATATACCGGCATTTGCAGCAATGTCTGAAGGATGGCTGAACCATTGGATAGATCCTCAATCGTCTCAAGCAGAGGGGCAACATTCAAATCGCTCTCAACTGTCCCATCAACATGGCGTCTATATAGTCCTGCCTCCTTGGCCAGCAGCAGCACTTCAAGCAAATCACTCGCTGATCTGGTCATGCTGACAATATAAACACGGATTGATTCCTTTCCAAATTCTTTATGTGCTCTCTTGATCAGGTCAAATACCTCAATCATTTCCCTCGTTTCCTCGCTGTATTCCTCACGAGCGAGCAATAATGGCCGGGAGTCTGTCAGCAGGTTCTCAAGCAAATCCAGCTTCTGCTCTTCTGTAAGAGCCTGATAATTCTTCTCTACATTAACCTTCTTCAATATTTCCGTTAATGCGGCAGAATGCTCTTCACTATGATTCCGGATATCCAATGTACCAAGATGGAATCCAAATAATTGAACCTGACGGATAAGTTTCTGAAGAAGCTTCAATTCATGCGCTTTTGGGTGGTGACCATAAATACTTTCCTTGATCATCTGTAAATCGTCCAATAGTTCATTGGCGCTTTTATATCCCAGAGAGCTTTCACCAACCATTCGCAGTCTTTCGATTACAATGGCAAGCATACGACGATAGGTTTCATTATGTACAGGCCATCTTTTATCTGCTGCTATATAGTTTGACTCGCCGTATTCGACCGATTGCAAAATAGCATCACTTATTGGGGCTCTCGCACTGGAATGCGATAAGCGTTTCATTAATTCAATTAATACTTTCTCATACTTTCTCAGAACAAGGCCACGTTGTCTTGTCAATGTCTCCCATGTCACTTCAGGCGTTACGAAGGGATTGCCATCCCTATCTCCGCCAATCCATGATCCAAAACGGAGAAATGTCGGCACATTCCAGTCATCATCCTCATAATGTTCCTTCAGGCTGTCCTCCACCTCTTGATGTATTTCAGGAAGGACATCAAAAAAGATCTTATCAAAATAATAGAGTCCGTTACGAACCTCATCAATAACAGTCGGCTTTCGATCCCTTAATTCGTCTGTATGCCATAATGTCGTAATCTCATTATATAAGCTTTCCTCGATATTCTTTCTTTCCTTATTCGTCAAGAGAGGACTGTCTAAACGAATAAGCAGATTGGATATCCTTTTCTGTATCTCAAGAACCGATCTCTTCGTCGCTTCAGTCGGGTGGGCTGTGATAATTAAATCTAATGACAAACGTTTAAGAACATCTTGGATAATTTCTCCGGATATTTGTTTATCCTTCATGGATTGAATCGCCTGTTCAATGGAACCAGGCTGCTCATCCTCTGAATTTAATTGGTAATCACGGCGTCGTCTTATTCGATGATTCTGTTCCGCTGCATTGATTAAATGAAAATAAACAGAAAATGCCCGAATAACCTGCATCCTCATCAATGGTGATAAGGAAGCAATTTCTTTCTTTAAATCATGGTATGTCTCATCCTCTACATGTAGACGAAGGGACTTACACATGATTCTGATCCGTTCAACTGTATCAAACAGTTCTTGTCCGCCTTGATAGATTAATATTTCCCCTAGAATATTGCCAAGCATTTTAACTTCCTTGCGAAGGGGCAAACTTGTATCCTGCTTTGTGACCATCAAAACCCTCCTCGTCGCTAATCGATCGTGTTGTTCTGAATATTCAGTCTTTATTATTTAACCTTATTGCTAACAAAGAATTCCAACACTCTCTTATATTCTAATCAATATTTGGTAATCTCACAAATTTTTACCCTTTCTTTCAAGAAATAGATGAAAATTTTTCGACACCTATCCAATTCGACATCGGTAAGGATACAACAGAGCTTTCGCATAATCCGCTTGAAAAATCTCTTCAAAAAGGGTAAGAACGCCTTTAAAAGATAGGATTTTCTCCTCTTTTTGGCTATTTTTTTCAAAAAGAACGTTGATTCATCAAGATTTTTCGACCGTTAGCTACAGAAATAGCCCCCTCTTCTAACCCCCCTTAAATTATTTGTAAGTATCGAATTTTGAAATCATACGATACACTAGGCTTAACAGCGCCAATGGAGACATCAAATTAAGAATTGGGGAAATCAAATGAAACCACTAACAGATATCCAACTGTATGACTTTTTAAAAGATAATCATGAATCCATTCTGAATGATATAATCCAAATGGACACCAACCGCGAGAGCCTGCCGGCAGATATATTAAAAGAAATAGCCAACACTACCGTTAAGACAATTAACAGCCGTCTGTTGGACAGCTCTCGATTTTTCGAATCACATTTGAAAGAATGGGCAGACATTGTCATGAAAAGAAGCTTACAGTTGAATATCTCTGTTTCTTACCTTGCCGACCTTCTAACACATGACCGTCGAATCTATTGTCAATATATTGAACAATTTATCCTTAGCCAAGGAAAAGAGCTGACCCTCGGCATCACCTGTCATTGGTTTTCTCTCATTAATGAAGGATTTGACCGGATGCTATCTCATTTTATCCACCGGATGGATACATACAAGAACCGTCAGTTGTCTGAACAGCAGCGGCTTATCAATGAGTTGAGTACGGCTGTTATTCCATTAATCAATCAAATCGGCGTCCTCCCTTTAACCGGACAGATGGATTCTGAACGATTCGAATTTGTTCTAAAGGCTGTCCCAAACCAGTGTATTCATCTCGAGGTCAATCATCTTTTTATCGATATGTCCGGTATCCCCGTCATTGACGTCCTCATCTCAGAGCAGCTCTCCAGATTAACCAAAATGCTCAAGCTTCTCGGTATTTCCGCCACCATTTCAGGAATGAAACCGGAAGTCGCACTGTATACAATCCAATCAGGCATTAACTTAAGTCATTTTTCCACCTCAAGCACATTAAAGCAGGCCCTGCGAAATTATGGGGTCAAAATCGCCCCATAATGAAAGAACAGTTCCTCTGTAAAGAGGTTCTTTTTTTTGGCTTTGTTAAAGATGAATGGCGATAGTAGAACTCCGCTCCATACGTTTTAGGCGAATGACTGCTGGATTAGCGGACAGAGAAGACCTCTTAGTTTCACCTGCTGTAGAACTGCCATTAAAATGAACAGAGCAGTTTAAAATAATTTAAGTGTTTACAAGAATCATCTATTATATAAGAATAAATAATAGTGTGATAATTTTTTATTTACTATTAAACAGCTCACTAGAAACAGATAGCAGTAGAAGGAGTAAACATATGAGTATTAGACATTGGGACACCAACCTGAAGGTTCGTTTGCTTGGTGAGGCATTTGTACAAATAGCTTTTTGGATGGTCTTTCCCTTCCTTGCCATTTATTTTGCAGAGACAATGGGAATCACAACCGCAAGTGCACTTTTGATGCTGTCACAAGTAATCGCGGTTGTCTGTGGATTATTCGGAGGCTTTTTTGCCGACCACTTTGGAAGGAGACGAATGATGCTCATCGCTATTGGAGGGGAGGCCATGGGTTACGGCATCTTCGCTTTAGCCAGTCACCCTGCCATTGATTCAGCTATGTTTGGCTTTATTGGCTTTACCATTGCTAGTTTATTTTCGAATATTTATCAGCCTGCAGCCCAGGCAATGGTTGCGGATGTGGTTGAGCCCAAGAATAGAAGCTATGTATTTTCCATCTTTTATATGATGACTAATATTGCGGTCGTCGTTGGTCCGATAATAGGAGCCATTTTCTTCACCAATCACCGATTCTGGCTGCTTGTGATTGTTACTTGCGGAGCGATCTTTTTATTCCTGCTCCTCTACTTCTTCTCTCGGGAAACCATTCCTGACAGAGAAGCAGCAACCAGCAAATCACTCAGCTTCAAGCAGGTCGTCAAAGGACAGTTTGCTGATTACCGAGTTATATTTACCGATCGGGTATTGCTGCTTTTTATTCTCGCTGGAATCCTGGTTTCGCAAACCTTTATGCAATTGGATTTATTCATACCCATACATATTACCGAGACCGTAGATGAAGCAAACTTGCTTTCCTTAGGAAATTTGATCGTCTCCTTGAGCGCAACAGAGCTCTTCGGCTTTGTTGTGGCGTTAAATGGCGGAATTGTCGCCCTATGCACCGTTCTTGTGACGAAGTGGATGATGACTTATCGGGAGAAATATGTATTCGCCGGCTCCTCAATCTTATATGGGATATCCATTCTATTAATGGGCTTATTCCCTTATCCATGGATGTATATAGTGAGTATTATCATCTTCAGCCTTGCTGAGCTGATGACCGTTGGAATAGCCCAGAATTTCGTCTCTGTCATTGCGCCAAAGCATCAGCGAGCCATGTATTTCTCAGCCGCACAGCTCCGTTTCAGCATTGGCCGAGTACTAGCTCCTCTATCCATTACTTTAACGGGCTTGATTGGCTCCCGGGAAACGACCTATATCTTAGCAGTCGTCGCTTTCCTTTCAGCTGGTATCTATCTCTTGATGTACCGTCTTTATGCAAAGAATGAAATGAAGGAAGTATCCATATAAGCATAAGAAAAAGGAGCGTTATTCTGAGCGCTCCTTTTCCCCTATCAATAATGGTTTAAGACTGGGCATCCTTTGATTATCACTTTGCTTTTCACTTGAGATTAACTCGACCATTCCCCTCTGTCTGAATCTTATCGTCTAGCAGCCCCCTATGAATAGCTTCATCCATAACAGCTCCATTAATTGGTCTTGTACCCTGCACAGCCGTTCAAATTTTCTTGCTTTCAAAAGAGAAACAAAATGACGGTTCCCACAAAGTAAATAAGACCCGGCACATGCCTTGAGTCTCCTAGTTTTTTTTTCGCCAAGGGATTATATCGGCTATAAGAATAACAACGGCTGCTATAAAGGCCGTAAATGCCGCCATTTCAGCTTCCCCCATATTCTTTACTCCAATCGCTATATAAGCCCATACGAAAACAAGCGGGTAGAGAAAATCCCCTTCCCTTATCCTGAATAGGACTGCCAGAACAGCTCCTATAGCAAGCATGATCATTGTCCATATCTCATCAGTCAGCCCAAACCCATTCCAGCCATTCACTTTCAGCACATAAGCGATATTGACAATCGTCGCCACACTAATCCAGCCAAGATTAATGGAAAAGGGAGCCTTTTCAAGGATTGTGGCTCGTGCTTCAGTCAGCCTTCTATATAGCATGATGAGACTGATCAAATACATCAGCATAAACACAATACTTAACAGGAACAATTCATAATGCCATACAAGAAGCCACCCGATATTGAATAAACCGCTCATGATAAACCAAGGCCATGTATTTGTATATACAGGAGATTCTCCCCTGTCACCGATGAACTGGCGGATTATCCAAATGCCAATCAGTATATAAATGAGCGACCATATAGAAAAGGCATATCCTGCCGGTGTAATTAATACATTGATTTGATTAGATATTTCTCCTGTTGTCTTCCCATTGATGGGGAGAAGATTAGCAAGTGCATTCATGGCAATTACCAACACGAAAACAATCGTATTCCATACCTTCCAATTCATCTTATCCCTCCTTCTCTCTCCGTCCCTTTAGCATGTTATCCCCTAACCCTGCCAAATTTAAACAACGTTTGCTATAAGGTTGCAGAAGCTGTTTTCAGGGTAAAATGGTGAAGTGAAACCTTTCCGCATGTGAAACGTTATATAGGTTATGAATTGAAAGGAGTGTACAGTATGAAAAGAGGAACAATTATCCTTATCAGCGGCATTGCTGTGGTAGGCATCCTGATTGCCATGTTTGCCTCCAGCTATAACGGCTTTGTTTCAGCTGAGGAAGACGTCGATCAATCTTATTCCCAGATTGAGACACAGCTGCAAAGAAGAGCTGATTTGATTCCCAACCTAGTAAACACAGTTAAAGGGTATGCATCCCATGAGGAATCAGTCATTAATGATGTCACACAGGCACGGGCAAATTTAGCCGGCGCCAGAACCCCTGAAGATCAGGCAACTGCCAATGATGAATTAACTGGTGCTTTAAATCGATTACTTGTTGTGGTTGAGAATTACCCTGACCTGAAGGCTAACAAGAATTATCAGCAATTAATGGATGAGCTGGCTGGCACCGAAAATCGTATTGCGGTAGCTCGCAAGGATTATAACGATCAAGTGGCTTCCTATAACAAAAAGGTTAAGCGATTCCCAGGTTCCATGATTGCGGGTGTGTTCAATTTTGATGAAAAGGAATATTTCCGTTCTTCTGAAGGCGCTGATCAAGCTCCGACAGTTGATTTTGGTACAGACTGATGTGCAAAAAACTATTCCTGATTCTGAGCATGCTTGCAGTGATTGCATCAAGCTTCGCAGGGAATATCATTCATGCTGAAGTCCCGGAACCTAAAGGGGATATTTATGTTCAAGATTTTGCCGGAATCTTATCTGAACAACAAAAGCAAGGACTCAATCAATTAGGAAGAAAACTGGAGGATCAGACAAAAGCACAAATTGCTGTGCTGACCATTGATTCTTTAGATGGTTCCACTCCAGAAGAATATGCACTTGAAGCGTTCCGGAAATATGGTCTTGGTGACAAGGAACTGGAAAATGGCGTTCTTCTTCTCATGGCCTTTGAGGAAAACGACTCCGATAAATCAGCCCGGATTGAAGTCGGCTATGGACTTGAGGGTGCACTGCCGGATGGCAAGGTTGGCCGTATCCTTGATGAATACACAATGCCATATTGGAAAGAGGGCAAGCCTGACCAAGCTATCATCCTTACATATGAGCAATTATTTAACGAGGTAGCTGCTGAATATGGTCTTGATGAAACGGCTGATTCTATCAGTGACTATAGCTTAACGGAGAATTCCAGCAACGCGGGCCAAGAAAGCGGAATGGCCACTTGGAAAAAAATCTTGATTGCAGCCATCATTATCATCTTTATTATCATCGACATGACCTTCTTTGGCGGGACCTTTACGTACATGCTGCTTCATATACTCTCGGCAATCGCAAGAAACGGCGGAGGTAGAGGCGGGGGCGGCTCTCGAGGCGGAGGAGGAGGTTCATCAGGCGGAGGCGGTGCTTCCCGCGGCTGGTGATTAAACCATGTCAGCCTATGCAGGCAGAATTCCCATTTAGGATTCTGCCTGCTTTTTTTGGTTAGGTTTGATTCGTTTGAACAGTTTGTCTGCCATCAGCCTTAGTATGAAAAGAAGCTGATCCAAAGAACTCCTTTATGGAGCTTATTAGATCAGCTTCGGTTACTTAGAGAAGCGTTACGGTTTGATTTGTCCGGATGGATTCATAGCAAGCGTCAATCACCTTCATATTCTGCAAGGTATCAGTCCCCGTATATTGCGGTTGTTTCCCTTCAATCACACACTCAGCAAAATGCTCCACCTGCATAAGGTATTGATCACAGGAGATGATTTCTTTTCTTGTTTCCTCATTCGTTTTGATGATCAAGGTCCCTTTATGGTCTTTACGATCTGGACGATAGGCATGCTGGCAGATAATCTCTCCCTTCGTACCTACTACCCTGTACTCATCCCTCGTTTTCATCTCGAAGCTGCAATCAAACATGGCCTGAACGCCATTATCCATCCAAAGATGTCCGGTTGTCGTCATATCAATATGATAAGGATTATTCATTTTAGAGAATACTCGCACCTCTTTTGGTTCTGCCTGCAGGATATGACGGAAAGCATGGATATTGTAACAGCCTACATCATATAATGCACCCCCGCCCTTTTCTGGTGAAAGGCGGATATTTTCCTCATCATCAAGGAAAAAAGAATGGCTGGCATACATATATTTCACTTCGCCAATCTCACCCGTTTTCAATATATCCCTAACCCGCTTATGCTGGGCATGGAATTGATACATGAATGCTTCCATAAAAATGACACCATGACGGTTACATACATCCAACATCTCTTCCATTTCATGCGCTGTCAATGAAGCAGGCTTTTCGACAAGCACATGCTTGCCGGCTTTTGCTGCCTCCATTACCCATTTGGCATGGAGATGATTTGGGAGCGGAATGTAGACGGCATCAATCTCTTCATCACTCAATAGTGCCTCATAGGATTCATAAACCTTTGGTATGCCCAGTTTGTCGGCTGCCTCCTGTGCTCTGCCGCTCAAACTTGCGATAGCGATTGCTTCCCCCAGCTTTGAACGGTTGATGGCAGGAATAACTTGTGTTTGTCCAATGTTAGCCGTACTTAAAATTCCCCATTTCACTTTACTCATTTCCTTGCTCCCTTCAGCTGGATTTGAATCGATATCAAAAAAAGAGCGATTCCCAATTTTGGTGTTCGCTCTTGTCGATAGGTCTATTATAAATAATAATCAACACATTTGGCAATTTTCATGAGGATTTTGTCCTTTGTCGAAAGCTTTTTGAAATAATCCAGCGTAATTTTAGATGAGTCATCCAAATCTCGCTCCACTTGATTAATGATACGATCCGTAAATGGAGAATCATCCATAAACAGCGTCATTTCATCATTTAAGCGTAAGGAGCGAGAATCAATATTCACTGTTCCAATGAGAGGGTATTTGCGATCGATCAGCACTAGCTTTCCGTGAAATATTCCCTTTTCATATTGATATACGTTCATTCCATTTTTGAGTGCCTCTTTCACAAAGGGATAAGCAGCTTGCGTGAGCATAAGGCCGTCTGAATGCTTCGGCCACATAATCGTGATTTCTACTCCCCGCTTCTTAGCCTTCTTGAGCGCATCCATGAAGTCTTCATTATCCGGGATAAAATAAGGCGTGGCAATGAGAATATCCTCCTTAGCTGAATGAAAGGCCTGAATAAGATCATTGACTACCTCATACCCGCTTGAATACGATTTCAAGTAATGCGGGGTGACGCCTGCAGAAGCCCGTACCGTGTGCAGAGGCGGGGATTCTCCCGTGTTTATTTTCCAGTCATGACAGAATTGCTTTTCAAAATCCTGTATGCCTTCCCCTGTCATCCGCAGCTGATAATCATGCCAGCTTGATTTCGTATACTTCTCTCCGACGTTCATTCCGCCTGTATAAGCCACCTTGCCATCCATAATGGCTATACGGCGGTGATTACGGTGCTGAATGGTATACCAAATATGCGGAAAATGAGGATCATTGCTGTAGGTGACATGGACACCTGCTTCTTCAAGTTTCTTGAACCATGCTCGATTTCCCTTAAGAGAACCAGCGCGGTCAACAGAATAGTACACCTGTACTCCTTCTTTTGCCTTTTTCTTTAATAAATCAAAGTATTGATCACTGGCTTCCCCGCTTCCAATCGAAAAGAAATGGATATACACATACTCCTTCGCCTGTTCAATATCCCGAGCGAACTGCGGATAAAATGTATCCCATTCAGTAAATAACTCGAAGTTACTCTGCCTCAAGGGGTAGATAACCGGGCTGCTGTCATCCTTAGCAGCTTCCCTCCCTTTTCGAATATCATGATGGATCCAAGTTAAAAGCAGGGCCAAAAAAAGCAGGAACATCCCTAGTGCCCATAAGACTGTATATATACATTTCTTGATCATAGCTAACTCCTATTAAGCCGTTATTTTTTGTTAGTATGTACAAGAAGCCATGATTTATTGTGAATGGCAAGGGAAAGCAGAACAAAAAAAGAATCCAGTAAGGTTAAAGTACCGTACTGGATTCTTTTATTAACAGCTGTGGCTGCCCTCTTCGCTTTTTAGCTTAGAGCCTGTCTTTCCATGGAGAAGGTCACCTTCTGTGGATTTGATGATTTCGTCTGTAACCGTATTGGAAATGACGTTTGCAACCATTTGCAGCATGTCATTTACCTCCACCTGTGATTGCTTAAATTCCTGAACGACAGGAATTTCATCAAGCTCTCTTTCCACTTTCGCCAGCTTTTCCTCCGTCTTCTTCAATGCTTCTGTCTTTCCATAATGCTGGAAGTTGACCGCCTGCTTTTGAAGCCCCTTAATGACAGACATAAGTTCAGCAACCGTTTGATTGCCATTGATTTGTTCTTCTGCTCTTTTGAAGAAATCTACTTCTTCTGTTTCTGAAATCATCCGTGCTAAATCTCTTGCCTTATCAATAATTTGTTCTTTCGTGAATTTTTCCATTTATACTCCCGCCTTTACCCCTATAATTTCTGTTTCCGGCTCAACAGCGATCTCTCCATTTAGTGACCATGTTTTTGCATCGGTAATTTTGACCTTGACAATCTTGCCAATAGAAGATTTATCCCCAGCAAAGTTGACTAGCTTATTCTTCGTCGTATAGCCTGCAAGTACATCTGGATTGTTCTTGCTTTCCCCTTCAACAAGTACATCCAGAACCTGTCCGATATATTGCTTATTTTTCTTGAGTGCAGTTTCATTGACAACAGCATTCAAGCGCTGCAGCCGTTGTTTTTTCACTTCCATCGGCACATTATCCTTCATCTTCGCTGCAGGAGTACCCTCTCGCGGTGAATAAATAAATGTATACGCAAGATCATATTCCACTTCTTTATACAAGGAGAGTGTTTCTTCGAATTGTTCATCCGTTTCATTTGGATAACCGACAATGATATCCGTCGTTAAACTCACATCCGGAATCGCTTCCTTGATTTTCCTGACAAGCTCTAAATATTGCTCACGGGTATACTTTCGAGCCATGATCTTTAATACTTCGTTATTACCAGACTGTACAGGCAGATGGATGTGGTCCATCATATTGCCTCCCTTAGCCAGCACTTCAATCAGGTGATCATCAAAATCACGCGGATGGCTTGTCGTAAAGCGGATACGCGGTATGTCAATCTTGCGGATATCCTCCATTAAATCACCTAAACGATAATCACGGTCTTCAAAATCTTTTCCGTAAGCATTTACATTTTGACCTAGCAAGGTGATTTCCTGATATCCTTGAGCTGCCAGGCTGCGGACCTCTTGAATAATATCCTCTGGTCTCCGGCTTCGTTCCTTCCCTCGTGTGTAAGGAACGATACAATATGTACAAAACTTATCACAGCCATACATAATATTGACCCAAGCTTTAATATTTCCTTTACGCACCTTCGGAAGATTCTCGATAATATCGCCTTCCTTAGACCAAACCTCAACGACCATTTCCTTAGACATATAGGCTTCCATCAGAATTTCAGGCAAACGATGAATATTGTGAGTGCCAAAAATCATATCGACAAACGCATGCTTTTGTAGAATCTTATTAACGACTGATTCTTCCTGAGACATACATCCACATACACCGAGCAATAAATCCGGTTTATTTCTTTTTAAGCTTTTCAAGTGGCCAAGCTCACCGAATACCTTATTCTCTGCATTTTCACGGATGGCACAGGTATTCAGCAGCACCACATTAGCCTCATCCACCTTGTCCGTCGGTTCATATCCTAAAGCCATTAAGATTCCGGACATCACCTCTGTATCATGCTCATTCATTTGGCAGCCGTACGTGCGAATATAGAATTTACGCCCTTCTCCCATGCGGCTGTATTGGTCTTGGATGCTGAAATCTTGATGGTAACTTATCGTTTCTTTCCCGCGCTTCTTTGCATCCTTTAATGAAGGAGGCATATAGACAGCTTCAAAATATTTACTGTAATCCTTATCAGGTTTCTTTTCAGATTTAGCAGCGGCCGAATCTAATCGTTGCTGTTCGTTCATAAAAAATCCCCTTTCTATCCAATATCATCATCTATGGATCGAATTCCATTTGATTGGTAATAGGTAAGTTTACATTAAGTAAGTATAAAGCTTTTAGCGAAATTTCACAATATAGCACTAGAGGAAAGAAAAAGCCGTACTCAAGCAGTTGAGCACGGCTGTGACTATCCTATAAGGCAATCCCTATATCCTTAATCGGCCAATAGCGTATCTTTACTTCTCCAACAATCCGCTCCATCGGAACAAATCCGAACACACGGCTATCTTTACTATATGGGCGATTATCTCCTAATACGAACATTTCTCCTTCCGGAACGACTTCTTCACCGGTCAGTTCCTTTAATGTGAAATCTTCCGTAAATAGACCAGCGTCATCCAGGCTGGATTTAAGCTCATCTAGATATTCTTCTTCGTATGGCTTGTCATTAATGTATAAGGTGTCATTCTTCATTTCCACTTTATCTCCAGGAAGGCCGATAATCCGTTTGACATATTTATCCGGTGAATCGGTCGCATGGAATACAACTTCGTCAAAGCGGTCGATATGGGTAATCTTGCTAAGGATGACACGATTGCCATCCTGTAGACTTGGCATCATTGATTTCCCCTTAACCGTTGTGGGTGTGAAGACAAATTGACGGCAAACAAGCACCACAATAACCGCGATTAGAATAGCCTTCAGCCATGATGCAAGTTCACTTGATACTTTACGGTTATTCATTCCTCTAACTTACTCCTTCCCCAATGATCTTTTGCAGGGGATAAACCTTCTCACTCTCTCCTTACCAATATTTCCCCAAAAATCAACGAGCAAACGAAATGCCGTCAAATCCCTCGCCGAAAAATATAAAAAGCCACCTGATTCGCACCAAGTGACTTCTATTAAAACGCTATTTTATTAGCTTCAATTCCTTTCCTGCTTGTTCAAATATGCGTAACGCTTCGGCCAATTCCTCACGCGTGTGTTCTGCTGTCACGATTGTTCGTACTCTCGCTTTCCCTTTCGCAACCGTTGGGAAGACAATCCCTTGTGCAAAAACCCCATACTCAAACAATCGATCGGACAGCTCGTATGCTGCCTTGTCATCTCCGACAATGACAGGTGTTATGGGTGTCATGCTGCTTCCTGTGTCGTAGCCAAGCTTATGAAGTCCCTCTTTAAAAAACCGTGTATTCTCCCATAGTTTATCAATCAGCTCAGGCTCAGACAGCAGCACATCAATTGCTGCTATATTCGCCATCGTCACTGCGGGCGGATGGGAGGTGCTGAAGAGGAAGGGACGGCCTTTATGAATTAAATAATCAATCAAGGTCTTGGGGCCTGCCACATAGCCTCCAAGAACACCGATTGCCTTGCTTAGCGTACCGACCTGAATATGAACTCGACCGTCCAGCCCAAAATGATTGACCGTTCCTCGTCCGTTCTTTCCTAAAACACCAGAGGCATGAGCATCATCAACCATCACAAGGGCGTCATATTTCTCCGCCAATTCTACAATAGCAGGAAGGGGAGCGATATTGCCATCCATGGAGAAGACACCATCCGTTACAATCAGGCGCCTCCGATAGGATTGTGTTTCCTTCAAGGCTACTTCAAGGCTCTCCATGTTGACGTGTGAATAAACCCGGCGGGCTGCCTTTGTCAAACGTATTCCGTCAATGATTGAGGCATGGTTTAACTCATCGGAAATGACAACATCCTTTTCTGTCAAAATAGCAGAAAGAACACCTTGATTCGTCGTAAAGCCCGATTGAAAGACTAATGCCGCTTCCGTATGCTTAAATTCAGCAAGCTTTCGCTCAAGCTCTCCATGCATATTGAATGTACCCGCAATCGTCCTTACCGATCCTGTACCTGCTCCATATGTCTTGACGGCTTCCAGTGCTGCCTCACGCAGCCTAGGATGAGCTGTTAAGCCCAGATAATTATTTGATGATAATTGAATAACCGATTTCCCATCAATTTGAACCTTCGACCCTTGAGCCGTTTCCAAATGCACGAGTGTGCGAAACACCCCTTTTTCCTTCATATCATCAAGCTCAGCCTGCAAATACTCAAAACCCTTCATCCCCAATTCCTCCTCACTAATCATTTATCGTTACCTTTCATTATGGCAATAAGACTACCTTGCCGCACTGCCCTTTGATCATCAAATCAAAGCCTTTCTCAAACTCCTCGAGCGGAAATTGATGTGTAATGACCTTTCCAGCATCTACTAAGCCTGATTCCAATAACCGAGAGACTTGTTCCCATGTCTTAAACATCTGTCTTCCTGTAATACCTTGTACCGTCAACCCCTTAAACACAATATCATCCGTAATATTAATAGAAACCGGCTTGACAGGAAGACTTAGAATAGAAACCCTTCCGCCATTTGTCGCCATCTTAAATCCTTGATTGATGGCTTCTGGATGACCGCTCATTTCACAAACGACATCGACACCATATCCATCTGTCAACCGCTTCATTTGGTTTAAAACATCTTCCTTTGCAGAGTTAACGACAGCACTCGCTCCCATGCCTTTGGCAAGCTCCAATCGATATTCATTCACATCAAGTGCAATCACCTTCGATGCACCAGCGGCTTTAGCTACTCCCACTGCCATAATGCCAATTGGTCCGCACCCGATGATGGCAACGCTCTTGCCGGTAACCTCTCCTGAGAGAACCGTATGAACGGCATTTCCCATCGGCTCTTGTATTGAAGCCATGGCAGCCGGCATATCCTTCGGGTTTACCCATACATTCTTTGCCGGAAGGGCTACATATTCAGCAAAGCAGCCTTGTGTATCCACCCCAATAATTTTTGTTTCCTGACAAATATGGAATTGCCCTGTCATGCATTGAGGACATCTCCCGCAAATAATATGGGTTTCTGCCGATACATTCTCCCCTATTTGGATACCCGAAACAGCAGCCCCCACTTCCACAACTTCACCTGAGAATTCATGTCCGAACGCATAAGGGGGATTCACTCTGTTCTTGGCCCAGTCATCCCACGTATAAATATGCACATCTGTTCCGCAAATGGAGGTGGCCTTCACTTTAATGAGCACCTCATCATCCTGGATTGATGGAATATCAATCATTGCTAATTCAGCACCATAACCCCTTTTGGTTTTTACAATTGCCTTCATTTTCCCATCCAACTTGCATACACATCCTTTACGACAGCTCAATATCACAGAAATTTTAGAATAGTTACCATCTTTTGTAAAGGGCGTTTCCTCCCTGTATAGACAACTGCCTCTATGATGGATATTTTTTTATGATAATTTTTCCAGACATCTCCCTATACAGGGCAAATAATGATGCTTCTCTGCTTATTTCAAGGCAAAAAAAAGAACTGTCATGATCCATTTAGATCATGCAGTTCCTCATCTCTCTTCCTTATTGGCGATAACAACAATCCTTCCCGCTCCATCACATGTGCTTGTGACAAGTGCCAGCTGCTCATTGATTTCATCGAGCAAATCCTCTTGTTCGTCCTTATCAATGATGCAAATATTTGTTACCTCATATATGTATGTTTGTTGAAAATCAATAATCTCAACCTGATCTTTCACCTCAAGCCTTGTCAGCTTATTAAATAACGGACCCGAATCAGTCGTTCTAAATCCGGCAATCACGATATTGCCTCCTTCATTCGGATAGGCCGTCTCCACTAAATGCCCCACCGCATTCTGTAAGTCTTTCTGAAGGACCCCCTCCACAATTGGAATTTCCAAGCCAAGCTTGTGAATAATCAATTGACCGATGATGTCTCCATCCTCATATGGCGGTTCTGTGATCTTATTCTTATTATCGTTTTTCCCGCTCTGTTGATTCTCAGCACTGCTGGAAATCTGACCTTCCTCCACTTCATAGACCTCCTGTGCTAAGTACCTATCCCTTATAACATTTACCAAAGGAGATAACAAAAGATACAGCCCTATAAAAGACAGCAGTAAAATCACTATTCTTTTGTTTGTCATCATGTCAATCCCCTCCTGAGCTGTACAGAAGCCACGCAAGCAATAAACAAATGGCACCGGTAAATTGCCTAATATACGGCTTATCAAAGCCCAGGATGGAAAAAAGACCAAACAGGCTATCTTCCTGTAATTCCCCTTCGTCAATTTCATTCCAGTAAAAACTTATCTTTGCCTCGGCATTTGAATGATAAGAATCCCCGTTATTAATAATCAAGACGGATACAGATAGAAACATGGCTGCAGTAAAAATCATTGCTGTCTTATTCATACAGATTCTGCCTTTCATACGACATTCATAAAAAAGTATATTTATACTCTATTTCCCCTGAAGCAATGGTACAAACAGCTAAAATTATCCCTCTCTTGGCAATCACTGTATAATACCTGCTTATGAAAGATTCACAGGAACAGGAAAAGCATAATAAAAGGCAGGAGCGCCCTGGATTATCGCGTTCCTGCCTAATATAAAATAGATAAAGAAAGATTAGGATTCCATTACATGAATTCCGCGGTTAGGCGATCAAAATCATCCTGTGTTAAGGTTAAATTTGCTTCGGATAATGGTTCTTCTGAATAGCCGGATACCAATTCCTGATAAGATGGCTGTTCAGTATTTTGATAGATTAAGCCCGTCACGAGCCCATCATGCTGCATTAATGTCTGCATGGCCATTTCCTTATTATGAGGGTCATAACCTTCAATTGTGCTTAACTTTGTTAAATTCTCCTTAAACCAATCATACGTATTGATTTTGTTATACGTGACACAAGGACTGAACACATTAATCAAGGAGAATCCCTTATGACGGATTCCGGCCTCTATCAGTGCAGTTAAGTCCTTCAAATCACTGGAGAAGCTTTGCGCAACAAAGGTTGCTCCAACTGACAGAGCCATTTCCATCGGTGAGATGGCTTGTTCAATGGAGCCTGACGGTGTTGATTTTGTCTTAAAGCCGGCAGCGGACCGCGGGGATGTTTGTCCCTTTGTTAATCCATAGATTTGGTTATCCATGACGATATAGGTAATATCAATATTTCGCCGTATAGCATGGACCGTGTGCCCCATTCCAATGGCGAAGCCGTCCCCATCCCCGCCTGAGGCAAGAACGGTCAATTCACGGTTTGCCATCTTGACCCCTTGTGCTATAGGGAGGGATCTGCCGTGAATGCTATGAAATCCATAGGACTGAATATAGCCTGAAATACGGCCTGAACAGCCAATCCCTGAAATAACGGCTAATTGATCCGGTTCAAGGCCAACATTAGCAGCAGCCCTCTGAATAGATGCCTGAACAGAGAAATCTCCACAGCCAGGGCACCAGTTTGGTTTGACATTATTGCGAAAATCCTTGAATGTAGCCAATTAAACCAGCTCCTTGCATGTAAAATATACTTCATTCGGCAAGAAAGGATTGCCATCATATTTCAATACCTTCGTCATTTTATGAGCATGGCCGACATTCATCTTCATCAGATTAGTCAATTGGCCTGTTGCGTTATTTTCGACGACAACGACTCTTTTCGCTTTCTCAATATGCGGCAGAATCTCCGAGCTTGGAAACGGGTGAATGAGCCTGACATGGACATGATTAACCTTCACGCCATCAGCCTCAAGGCGCTCCATCACTTCCTCAATCACTCCCCTTGTTGAGTTAAACCCAACGAAAAGAAGATCTGCCTCTTCATGCGGAGCATGGACATGAAGGGGGTTCTTGAAATGGACGGATTCAATCTTCCTCATACGCTTATCCATTTGAGCTACACGGTTAGAAGCTACCTCAGAAGGCTTTCCAGTCTCATCATGCTCTACACCTGTCACATGGTGAATCCCATTCTTCATACCTGGCAATGTTCGTGGAGATATGCCGTCTTCTGTCACTTCATATCGTTTGAAATAGGACTTATCTGTTATCTCCGGCAACTCCTCTTGCATCAATTTACCGCGTCTGACCTCAACCCGGCTGAAATCAAGCGGTTCAACAGTCTGCTTGCCTAAAGACAGCTGCAAATCGGATAAGACGATGACAGGACATTGGTATTCCTCTGCCAAATTAAAAGCCTCTACGGTATCATAGAAGGCCTCCTGAACGGTGCTTGGCGCTACGACAATCTTTGGAATCTCTCCATGGGTGCCATAGATCATGGCCATCAAATCGGATTGTTCCTGTTTCGTCGGCATTCCGGTAGAAGGGCCTCCCCTTTGCGTATCAACAATGACTAACGGTGTTTCGGTAATTCCGGACAGACCGATGGCCTCCATCATGAGTGAAAGTCCTGGACCCGCAGATGCGGTCAAGCTGCGGACTCCTGCATAGTTGGCGCCAATAGCCATCGTACAAGCGGCAATTTCATCCTCAGTCTGGATGACCGTGCCGCCGAACTTTGGCAAATGTTTAATTAAATATTCCATAATTTCGGATGCTGGCGTGATTGGGTAGGCCGCCATAAAGCGCGCTCCTCCTGCAAGAGCACCCATTGCTATCGCATCATTGCCAATCATGAACAAACGCTTCTGGCCATCTGCTTCCGCTAATTGCAGCACACCTGCCTTGTCGCCCATCTTCTCAATCATATGGTCATAGCCTGCCTTGACAGCATTTAAGTTCTTCTCGACAATCTGTGGTCCTTTACGGCCGAAAATCTCATCAATTACCTCAGTGAAGACGCCAATATTCAGGCCTAGCACGGCGCTGGACGCTCCGATAGCCACCATATTCTTCATCAAGGATGTCCCTAAATCCTGGGCGATTTCCGTAAAAGGAACCGCATATAACACGGCATTTGTATCCGCCGGTGCCACAGGACCAAATTTAGCATCCGCTAATATGATCCCATTGCTATGTAATTCCTTATAGTTAACATCTATTGTTTCTTGATCAAATGCAACCAGTACATCTAAATCATCTGCAATGGAACGTATTTCTTTCGTACTGACCCTGATCTTATTATTCGTATGACCGCCCTTGATTCGAGAAGAAAAATGGCGGTACCCGTATAAATAATAGCCTAGCCGATTTAAAGCAATCGAAAATATTTCTCCTGTACTTTCTATGCCCTCGCCCTGCTGCCCTCCAACTTTCCATGAAAGTTGATCGATCATTTGCCCTACACCCCTTCTATTCCATCAGAAATACGTACATGAAATCTCTTATGAATATACTTCCAAATCTATCAAAAGAAACCATCTAAACGTATTTAATATTAAGGGCAGACCATAAAAAGCGCAACCCTTTTCAGACAATTTGTCAAAAAATTATAAAAATATAACCTCAAAAGCGGTTCGTGAAATTCTTATACAAGAAACCTTGTACATCTTCCTCAGCGTAATGTCTCAGCAATTCATTGATCAAGTTTTCATAGGACTCTATTCTTTCCAAGCCAATAACCGTATTATCAACCCCATCAAAGTCAGATCCAAAACCAATATGCTTGACCCCTCCAAGTGAGCATATGTGCTCTACATGCTGAATCACATCAGAAATACGCGCGTTCGGTCTATTTGTAAGGAATTCTGGGACAAACGTAATTCCAATTGGACTCCCGTGGTGAATAAGCGCTTGAATTTGTTCATCCGTCAGGTTTCGAGGATGAGGTCTAATGGATTGACAATTAGAATGAGAGGCAATGATTTTGTTATGAAGTGTAAGGCAATCCCAAAAACCCGCTTCTGAAAGATGGGATACATCACACCAGCAGTTTCTTTCGCTTAGAAGGGAAACAGCTTGCTTCCCGAGTCTTGTCAGCCCTCCGTTTCGCTCTTCTAGTACTCCGTCAGCAAGAGCGTTAGCATGATTCCAAGTCAACCCGACAGAGCGGACTCCTAGTCTAAGGAGCGTTCGTAAACGCAATAGATCCTGCTCAATACAATCACAGCCCTCAAGAGCCAAAACAGCTCCTATCTCTCCGTTTTTCAAGGAGAAAAGATCCTCTTCTTGCTGAATAAACGTCAAGCCCGCTCCCTTTATGATTCGCTCAAAAAAAAGCTCAATCATCGTTAAAGCCGCTTCAAACCGCATAGAAGGATGAATCGCTTCTGGTACATAAATGGCAAAGACCTGCACTTTTATTCCAGCCTTCACCATCCCGGCCTTTGTTACCTGCAAGGAAGAAGCTTGAATAAAATCAATCTTTGGTTCCAGCAGCATTTTCATTAAAACATCACAATGAGCATCAAATATCTTCATCCCCCGACCCTCCTAAAAAGCAACAAAAAAGAGCATCCCCTTATGAAGTCGATATCCTAAACATCACTTCATGAGTCCGCTCTATCCATTGCTTACCTGGGCTCAATAATCAATTTTATCGCTGTTCGTTCCTCGCCATCGATCAAAATATCTGTGAATGCTGGAATACAAATCAAATCAACGCCGCTTGGCGCGACAAACCCCCTTGCAATCGCCACTGCTTTTACTGCCTGATTGAGGGCTCCAGCTCCTATTGCCTGGATTTCTGCTGCACCTCTTTCACGCAATACACCTGCCAGTGCTCCGGCAACAGAATTTGGATTCGATTTCGCTGATACTTTTAATATTTCCATTTCTGGTCCTCCTCATCTTATTCCAATACATGTCCCCTGGTGGAATTGCATTTTCTGTTAACTATATTCAAAGGGCGGATGAGTTATGCCATACAAAAAGGACCGGCCATAAATAGCCGGTCCTCCAATGCTTGATTAATAGAAGAATGGATGGTCCTCATTGATTAAGATTCTTTCTGTTTTAACTGCCTTGCCTGTTTTTGGGTCTAAATCAATAATGACCCCGCTCAAGATGGCACGGCCGTCTTTTGGCACTTCAAAACGCACTGGCATAGACGTGAGAAACTTTTTAATAACCGCTTCTCTTTCCATCCCTAAAATACCATCATACGGACCTGTCATCCCGACGTCTGACATGTAAGCTGTACCATTTGGCAGAATGCGATTATCCGCTGTCTGTACATGTGTATGGGTTCCTACAACCGCAGATACCCGGCCGTCTAAATACCAGCCCATTGCCTGCTTTTCACTTGTGGCTTCCGCATGGACGTCAACAAAAATAAATGGCGTGCGCTTTGCCGCCTCGTCCACTAGTTTATCAGCGGCCAAAAACGGATCATCCAATGCCGGCATAAACGTTCTCCCCTGAACACTGATGACGGCCAATTCATATTGATTCATCTTAATGAATTTAAGTCCTGACCCAGGTGTTCCTTCTGGGAAATTCGCTGGGCGAACTAAGTATTTCGCCTCACCGATAAATTCAAAGATATCTCGGTTATCCCAAGAATGATTGCCAAGTGTGATCATATTTGCACCATACTCGAGTAATTCCTTGTATATCTTCTCTGTGATTCCCCGACCTGCTGCTGCGTTCTCACCATTGATAATGACAAATTGCGGACGGTATTTATCCTTCAGTTTTCCAAGATATTCTTTTACCATATTTCTTCCCGGCGAACCGACAACATCGCCGATAAATAATAACCTCATTTGCTTGAATTCCTTTCTTAACCTCGGTTGCTTTAGCTCTAGCATCTCACAAAAGACTAAGCTTAGCCTAAGGGATTATTCAAAAAAATAAAGCGGTGAAAATCACCGCTTTATTTTGCATATTCAACTGCTCTTGTTTCACGAATAACGGTTACCTTGATATGTCCTGGGTAATCCAACTCATCCTCTATCCGTTTGCGGATATCCCGCGCCAGTCGATGCGCTTCTAAATCGTCAATGCTTTCAGGCTTGACCATAATTCGCACTTCACGTCCAGCTTGGATAGCAAATGATCGCTCAACACCCTCATAAGATTCTGAGATATCTTCGAGTTTCTCAAGACGGCGAATATAATTTTCCAGCGTCTCGCTTCTCGCACCAGGACGAGCTGCTGATAATGCATCAGCTGCCGCGACAAGAATCGCAATAATCGATTGTGGTTCTGTGTCTCCATGATGGGAAGCAATACTATTGATGACAACCGGATGCTCCTTATATTTCGTCGCCAGCTCGACTCCAATCTCAACGTGACTTCCTTCCACTTCATGGTCAATTGCTTTCCCAATATCATGAAGTAAGCCCGCACGTTTAGCTAGGGTAACATCCTGACCCAGCTCCGCGGCCATAAGACCGGAAAGATAGGCAACCTCCATGGAATGCTTAAGCACGTTTTGACCATAGCTCGTACGATAACGAAGGCGGCCCAAGATTTTAATTAAATCTGGATGCAAGCCATGAACACCCACTTCAAATGTGGTTTGCTCCCCAATCTCGCGGATATGCTCATCCACTTCTCTTCTGGCTTTATCCACCATTTCTTCAATACGTGCTGGATGGATGCGTCCGTCCTGAACAAGCTTTTCAAGGGCAAGCCTTGCTGTTTCCCGACGGATTGGATCGAAACCTGACAAAATAACAGCTTCAGGTGTATCATCGATGATTAAATCGATCCCTGTAAGCGTCTCGAGCGTACGAATATTTCGCCCTTCACGTCCGATAATCCGGCCCTTCATCTCATCATTAGGCAGATTGACGACTGAAACCGTCGTTTCTGCGACATGGTCAGCAGCACAACGCTGAATGGCAAGTGACAAGATTTCACGCGCTTTTTTGTCCGCCTCTTCCTTCGCTCGGTTTTCGCTTTCTTTAATCATGACCGCGATGTCATGTGAAAGATCCTTTTCTACCCGATCAAGGATGATGGATTTTGCTTCTTCTCTAGTCAGGCTCGAAATTCGTTCAAGTTCAGATTGCTGAGCTCGAATTATCTCATCCACTTTGCTTTCCATCTGTTCAATATGCTGTTGTCTTTGGTTTAGAGAATCTTCCTTTTTCTCAAGAACAGATTCACGTTTATCCTGTGAATCCGCTTTGCGGTCAAGATTCTCTTCTTTTTGCAGAATTCGGTTTTCCTGTCTCTGTAATTCAGCTCGTCTTTCACGAACCTCCTTTTCAGCATCAGTCCGAAGTTTATGAATTTCATCCTTTGCTTCCAAAAGGGATTCCTTCTTCAAGGCATCCGCTTCCCGTTTTGCGTCTTCAATAATTTTTTCAGCCGCATTTGTTGCACCGGAAATTTTGGATTCCGCTATGGATTTTCTTAACAAATAGCCAACAACTGCACCAACAATTAGGCCAAGCAAAATGGAGATGATAGTGATTGGATCCATCAATACACCTCCTCTTGCTATAATCTTTTTTAATCTCTTTTACTACATTTTCACTCTTGCTTGTACATCGCTTTTAAAATATACAGCATCATTAATATCACGCATGTCTTTTAAAAAGAAATTAATACATTTCTATTGTAAAGTTATGAAAATTTGTTGTCAAGAGCAAGTCAGAACGCGACTCAGGCTCATTTTCCGAAAATAAAGAAATTATATTCACTCAATCGTTTCTTTCCATGATATTTCCATCTTTTCAAATTTGTGAAAACAAAATTACGCTGATTCAATAAGACAGCTCTATTCTTGCACCCCTCTTAAATTACTGATGGTAAAAAAGAGGCGCCAAAAAATCGGCTGCCTCTTTCACAGTAATTCCTTATTCTGAAAGGTCGAAACCATCTAGTGCTTCATCATCTTCTCGAGATGCTTCAATAGCTGCATCAGTGTCTAAGCCATATTCTGCACGGATTTTTTGTGTAATCTCCGCACGGATATCTGGATTTTCCTTCAGGAATAGCTTGGCGTTCTCACGGCCTTGTCCAAGGCGTTCGTTATTATACGCATACCAAGAACCGCTCTTTTGAACGACATCCAGCTCTGAGCCAATATCAATGACTTCTCCTTCTCTTGAAATTCCTTCTCCATACATGATGTCAACTTCAGCCACACGGAATGGCGGCGCAACCTTGTTCTTGACAATCTTGATCTTCGTTCTGTTTCCGACGATATCATTGCCTTGTTTCAGCTGCTCAGCACGTCTTACTTCAAGTCGAATTGTAGAGTAGAATTTAAGCGCACGTCCGCCAGGAGTTGTTTCAGGGTTTCCGAACATAACTCCGACCTTCTCACGGATTTGGTTGATGAAGATGGCAATCGTATTAGATTTGTTGATTGCCCCTGATAATTTACGCAAAGCTTGAGACATTAAGCGCGCTTGCAAACCAACGTGAGCGTCACCCATCTCTCCTTCAATCTCTGCTTTTGGAACAAGAGCCGCAACGGAGTCAACAACGATAATATCAACTGCCCCGCTTCGTACTAAAGCTTCAGCAATCTCAAGCGCTTGTTCGCCTGTGTCTGGCTGTGAAAGCAATAATTCATCAATATTTACCCCAAGCTTTTGTGCATAAGCAGGGTCTAGTGCATGCTCAGCATCGATAAATGCTGCTTGTCCGCCTTGAGCCTGAACTTCAGCAATTGCATGCAAAGCAACTGTTGTCTTACCAGAACTCTCTGGTCCGTAGATTTCAATGATTCTTCCCCGCGGATATCCGCCGACACCAAGAGCCGCATCCAATGTTAAGGAACCACTTGGGATGGTCGATACCTTTCTGTCAGCTCTTTCTCCTAATTTCATGACTGAACCTTTACCAAATTGCTTCTCGATTTGTTTTAGCGCCATATCCAGCGCAGCTTGACGATCACTCACTATTTATTTCCTCCCCATATCTATATGAAAACAATTGCCTATAATCTTGTTAGAACATATCTATACTATACCTCATCCACGTCCATTTGCCAAGTAAAAACCGAACATTTATTCGCATAGTTTTCGTCCGGCAATATAGGCTGAAAAGGCGATATTCCCTATATATATTTGTCTTTTCCCAGCAAAAAATGAACTGAATGTTCATTTTACTTGATTAAGAAACAATAAGAAACATTGCAGCAGACAAAAAGAAAAGGAACTAAGAAGCATCTTCTAAGTCCCTTTTCACAATAGCTCTGTTATCTTACGGGTTGATTTTCGTTTCAGTCGGAGGCGATCCTAAGCTGCGCTCGGGGAGCCTTCATAATCAATCAATTCCTGCTTATTGTTTCAGCTCATGCACCAAGAAGTGACAGCCATATTTCACACTGCGTACCCGGTTTCCTTCACGCATTCCGCCAAGATTTAATTTCTTGGCGAAAGGCTTTCTGCCTGGCAGAGAGAGGCCTATATAGACAGTCCCAACCGGATTTCCTTCCAATTCATCCGGGCCTGCTACGCCAGTAAAACTGATGCCAACATCAGAGCCAAGCAGTTTTTTGATGTTTTCGGCCATCTCGATTGCACATGCCTCACTGACAACTCCATGCTCGTTAATGGTTGATTCTTTAATTTGAAGGAGTTTTTGCTTAGCTTCATTCGTATAGCAGACAATCCCGCCTTTCAAGATGAGACCCGCTCCAGGAATTCGTGTGAGCTCTTCCTGGAACATGCCTCCTGTCAGGCTTTCCGCTGCAGAGATTGTCCATTCACGTTCCTTCAATAAGGCGATGGCTTCTTTCATGAGCGTCGTATCATTATACCCATAGAAATATTGCCCTGTACGGCTGAGAATCTCCTCTTCCGCCTTTCTGATCAGCTCCTCAGCCCCCGCAGCTGTTTCATGCTTGGCCGTAATTCGAAGGGTAACCTCTCCATTCGCCGCCAAAGGGGCAATGGTCGGATTCGTTTGTGCATCAAGAAGATCCTCGATATCGGTTTCAAGCTGGGATTCCCCGATTCCGAAAAAGCGGAGAACTCTTGATTCGATCCGCTCCCTTCTTCCCATATCCTTCAAAAGAAATGGCTCTAAGTAATCTTTATACATCGGCTGCATTTCGCTTGGCGGCCCGGGAAGAAGCACATGAATAATATTCCCATGAGAAACGGCCATCCCAGGAGCCATACCGTGATTATTAGGCAGGATTTCAGAGCCCTCGATCACGAGAGCCTGCTTGCGGTTATTCTCCGTCATCGGGCGTCCGACCTTCGCGAAGTAATCTTCAATGTTCTCCATTGATTTATAATCTGTAATCAAGGTCTTCCCTATGTATTCAGCAACGGTTTCCTTCGTCAAATCATCC
Organism: Pradoshia sp.; assembly: GCF_051873915.1. Lineage (NCBI taxonomy): Bacteria > Bacillati > Bacillota > Bacilli > Caryophanales > Bacillaceae > Pradoshia > Pradoshia sp. Next base: position 18,700 of record NZ_JBJEFJ010000034.1, on the reverse strand, counting down.
TTGGTCGGTCCGAGGCCTCCAGTGTATATAATCAGGTCAGCTCTCTGCTCCGCTGTCTCAATGGCTTGTCTCAATCGTTCTTGATTATCTCCTACCACTGTGTGGAAATAAACATTCACACCAATCTCTGCTAAGCCTTTGGAGATAAATTGCGCATTTGTATTGGCAATCTGGCCAAGCAGCAATTCTGAACCCACGCCTATAATCTCAGCATTCATTCCATACACCTTCCATTCAGCGAATTATATGGGAATGATACCCTTATTTTGAATTTGAAAACGCATGTTTATTCTTTGCAAAGTAGTCCCACCCAGACCAAATTGTAAAGAATAAAGCTACATAAAGGGCAAGGTCAGCAAACGGAAATGAAATCCATTCAAACGGCAGATTATGAAGCAGCAAAGCTGAGATGGCAATAATCTGTGTCCATGTTTTGATCTTGCCCAGCTGGTTGGCAGCAACGACTTCTCCTCCGCCGGCCAAAATAAGACGCAGGCCGGTTACAGCAAATTCACGACTGATAATTAAAATGACAATCCATGCAGGCGCTGCATGCAAATCAACTAGGATAATTAAAGCGGCAGATACGAGCAGCTTGTCCGCTAAAGGATCCAGAAACTTTCCAAGGTTGGTAACGAGGTTATGCTTTCTAGCGTAGTATCCATCAACCCAGTCTGTCGTTGAGGCAATAATGAAAATCAGGGCACCGACAAAATGAGCGATTGGAAGCTCTACTCCGTTGATTGTCCAAACTCCCCAATCAAGCATCATGATGATGATGAAAATAGGAATCATACAAATTCTTGATACAGTAATCTTATTTGGTAAATTCACTTGATGTTCCTCACTTTGCTTTTTATTTTCCTGGCATGCCTGCCTATTATGTATAAGGAAAGATGAGAAGGCCATCACCATTGATGACCTCCTGCGGTTATTCCTTCGTGTAATTAATGGTAATGTTTTGAACGATGGAATCTGATGCATAGTCAACTTTCTCATCATTGACATATACTTCTGTATCTGTTGAGCGTCCAATATTCAAGGTGATTTTGGTGTCGTCTGTTTGGTCAAATTCCTGAGGATTGTCGGCTGTAATCATATTATTAAACAGCGTCTTTCCGTTTGAATCCCTCACAGTAACCCACGTCTCGCCTGTAGATTTGACAGATACCTTAAACTCGTCAGCATTCGATAATTCATATGTGGAGGAATTACCGCTTGAGGAGGCTAGTTTTAGCTCACCGGCAGCTGCTTCATCCTCTTTATCTTTATCAGAGTCCGCCTCATCTTCTTTTGCTGGCTTCTCCTCTTCTGTTGTCTCCTCTGTTGCCTTCTCCTCTGTATCAGGAGCATTGTTTTTTCCTTGTTCAACCTGAACCTGCTGGTTGCTTTCATTCGGCGTTTCGCTTCCATCGTTATTACTGATTGCCTTGGCCACGAAATAATAGATCACCGCAGCAACAGCGATTAGGACAACGGCAATCAAGATCTTCGGCAGAAGGTCAACCCATTTAGAGTCCTGAACAGCGATTGATGTTGACTTTTTGGATTGAACACGAGAAAGATTTTGTGGAACTTCCTCCTGCTGGACTGCCTTTGGAATATCCGTCTGATGCTCTGCAAATAATTGCTCCGCATCCAAGCCGACCGCTTCTGCATATTGTTTGATGAAGGCACGGACATAGAACTTGCCCGGCATCATGTCATAGTTTCCCTCTTCAATTCCAACTAAATACCGCTTCTGTATTTTGGTGATTTGCTGTAAATCATCCAATGACAGCCCCTTGGCTTCACGAGCTTCTTTTAATATTTTTCCTAGTTCAGTCATTTAAACACCTTCTACTCACTATAGTTCTTAAAATTCAAACGAACCAAATTCTGATTCACCAAAAAGAGGCTGATTATTGACAGTCTCATAGGTGATGACCTCATTTGGGTCATTGCGGAGTTCAATAATATAATCAAAATCATTCATCGTATACTCAGAATTTTGTATAAATACATCTGGGTGTTCAATCACTTTGATTGCATCAAGCCTCATAATTTCCCGGACAAGCTGCCAATGCTTTTCATTAGCTCTTCTTGTCGATACGATTCCATCTAAAATAAATAAATTGTTTTCGTTGTACTCATCCTCAATCAATTGATTGCGCACGGTTTGTTTTAGCAGGGTCGAGGACACAAACAGCCAGCGCTTATTGGCACACACGCTTGCCGCTACAATCGATTCGGTCTTTCCAACACGCGGCATACCCCGGATGCCAATCATTTTATGTCCTTCCTGCTTAAAGAGCTCTGCCATGAAATCTACAAGCAGCCCTAAATCCTCCCGTTCAAAACGGAAGGTTTTGCGGTCATCCGCGTCACGTTGTATGTACCGGCCGTGTCTGACAGCTAAGCGGTCTCTCAGCTTTGGTTCTCTCAATTTCGTTACCTTTATCGTGTCCATTGTATTTAAAATTGATTCGAGCCTCTCGATTTGACGATGATCTTTCGCGAGAAGGAGCATGCCCCTCCGTCCTTCATCAACACCATTGATTGTTACGATATTAATGGAAAGCATCCCCAACAATGACGAAATGTCCCCTAGCAGACCGGGACGGTTAATTTGAATCTCGTACTCAAAATACCATTCTTTCTTCTCCATTTCGTCCCCTCCAAAGGAAAAATCATTTGACAAATTCCCTCAATATTTTCCTTAAGTCTAATCATATCTGATTTCCAGTGGACTGAAAAGTAAAAAAACCAATCTGACACTTTAGGCTGTGCTCCATCCCCCATTCACAGACAAAACCTGCCCTGTCATATAGGCAGCATCCTCTGATAGCAGGAAGGATACCGCACCTGCTACCTCCTCAGGACGGCCAAGTCTTCCCATTGGAATTTCTTCAGCCAATCCGCTCAATTCTTCCTCGTCAAAATGAGCGAGCATCGGTGTTGAAATCGCACCCGGTGATACGGCATTTACTCGAATCCCTGAGGGAGCTACTTCTTTTGCCAGTGCCTTCACGAACGTATTCTGCCCGCCTTTAACCATAGAGTATAGCACTTCACAGGAGGCACCTATTTCCCCCCAGATAGATGTAACAGCAATAATATTTCCAGACCGCTTTTGAATAAGCCTGCCAAGCAGCCCTTTCGTAAGTAAGAACGGGGCTGTCACATGGAGTGTTATCATCCTCCGGGCTTCTTCATCAGACATATCTGTCACTAGGCCAAAATAGCTGTCTCCGCTGTTCAGGATCACCGCATCAAGGTCTGAAACCCGTTTCACAATGGGCAGATGCCCATCTTGGCAGCTCAAGTCAGCCTGAATCAATTCTATCTTAACCGAATACTGCTCGAGCTCTTTTGCTAGTGCATGAATTCCGGCTTCGTTTTGGTGATAGTGTAAATATAGATTCCAGCCCTCTGATGCCATCCGGCGGGCAATAGCACGGCCGATTCCTCCGCTGGCACCCGTGATGAGCGCGAATTTTTCTGACATCTTACCATACCCCTTACTTCAATAAACACTAACAATCCTTTTCATTATAAAGGTTGGCGGCTAAAAGGAAAACCATCAATCTCAATTGGTAAATTGTTTCTGACTCTGCTGCATAAAAAAACTGTTCCATATGCTGGTGTGAACCAAGCATATGGAACAGAAAGTCTTCAAGATGAAGAAGGAAGTATTTGAAAAACAGAGAGACGGTCCTTCTCAATCAACCCGTCAACCGCCTTCTGCACGTCGGCCAATGTCAATTCCTCAAGGACAGAAACGACATCAAATAACTCCATTTCATTGAAAGCATACCGTGTAAATTGATTCGCGATGGACTCCAATGAATTTAATGAGCGAAGAAAGCCGCCAATTCGTTTCTTTCTAACGGCATCGAGCTTTTCTTCCGTCAAGAATCCGCCCTCTTTCACTTCAAATAAGATGGATTTAATTCGTTCAGCCAATTGATCAGGCTCCCGTGTATCACCGCCGATCATCCCAAAGCCAAAGCCATATTCCTGTGTATAATCATAAAAGAAGGAATTATCGATCATTCCTGACTCAAACAGGCTCTCATAATACTCAGAGCTCTTGCCAAAGGTGCATTCGAGAAACAGGCCGATTGATAGCTCCTGTTTAAGCATTTCCATCCCTTGCAGATCTGTGTCAGCGGCTTTTATACCGACGACACATTTAGGTGACTGTATATGCATTTGGATGGAGCGCTCCTTAATCGCTGCTGATGTCGGTTCATCATCAAATTTGCGGCTGATTTCTCCTTGTTTCGTGAATTCCTTTTTCGCCTGATTATCCCGGACAAGCTTCATGATTGTTTCCGGATCTTCCGGCCCCGTGATGAAAAGGAGCATATTACTTGGGTGATAGAAGGTATTATAACATTGGTAGAGCAGCTCTTTCGTAATTCCAGCAATAGATTCAACCGTACCAGCAATATCGATTTTGACTGGATGATTGTGATACAGATTCTCGATAATGCCGAAATAAAGCCTCCAATCAGCATTATCATCATACATCATGATTTCCTGTCCGATGATTCCTTTCTCTTTTTCCACGCTTTGGTCAGAGAAATACGGTTCCTGCACAAAATCAATCAAGGTTTCAAGATTCTTTTCGACATCAGAGGTACTGGAAAATAAGTAAGCTGTACGTGTAAAGGAGGTGAATGCATTAGCCGCAGCTCCCTGTCGGCTGAATTGCTGGAATACGTCACCATCCTCTTTTTCAAACAGCTTGTGCTCAAGAAAATGAGCGATGCCGTCCGGCACGCGTGAGAAATCCTCTACCCCTGGTTCTTTGAAATGATTATCAATGGAGCCGTATTTCGTTGTAAAAGTGGCATAAGTCTTGTTGAAACCAGGCTTCGGCAATATATAAACCGATAATCCATTATCCATCTGTTCAACATATAGCTCTTCCTGCAGCTGTTCAAAGATTTGTTTTTCCATTATTCAGCCACCTCCATTCCATGAAGGAAGTAGATTGTATCGAGCACAATTTTCTCCCCGCAGGCAATAATCTCTTCTCTAGTCACTTCATCTACGCGCCTGAGCCACTCATCGAGCGTAATATCCTGATCTGCCACAACATTATGATAGAGGACCTCTGTCAGCCCCCGTGAGGTATCAATCGTTTCCAGCAATTGATTCTTAATGATTGCTTTTGTTTGCACGATTTCCTGTTCCGTGAAATCACCGCGCTTCATTGCTTCCATTTGTTCCTTAATGATTGTAACGGCCTGCTCATAATTCTTGTTGTCAATTCCGGACATAACCATAAGCAGTCCTTTATGGCTTTCAAGCCTGGAAGCTGCGTAATAAGCAAGGCTCGCTTTCTCACGTACATTAATGAACAGCTTTGAATGAGAGAAGGCGCCAAATATGCCGTTGAACATTTGCAGGGCAAAATAGTCCGGGTCCTTGTACGTAATATTTGTTCGGTAGCCGATATTTAATTTTCCTTGTTTTATATCCTGGATTTCTTGAAGCTCCTTCGCCTCTTGTACTTGATGATTTATGTACGATACGCTCTCTGGTTTTCTTTCACCGAATTGGAAGTAGCGGTTGACCACATCCATTGCATGCTCTTCTTCAATGTCCCCGATTACATACAAATCCAGTTCATCCTCTGCGAAAGCACGTTCATAATAGGCATATAGGGATTCAGGCGTAATCTCCTCAACTCTGTCGGCAATTCCGTTTGCATCAAGTCGGTAATTCTCCTCCACGCACATCTCTTGTGTCAATCGAAGGGATGAATAGCGCATTTTATCATCATAGATGGATTCTAATCTCTGTTTAAGCGCTCTCTTTTCCTTTGCAACCGTATTGGAGTCGAATTGACCTCCCTTGGCATTTGGTTTCGTCAAAACCTCTGCTAAAAGCCCAAATGCTTGCTCGAGTAACGGCTCCTTATGGGATAGATACTTTTCATTGACCATCTCCATTTGAAAGCTCATGATGTGATATTCGCCTTTTTTTCCTACATCCGCAAAAAGGCTGGCCCCGTATAGCCCGTCAAGATGATTTCGGAAGGCAGTTGAGGTGGGAAATGTTTCCGTATTGCTTTGGAGTACATTGGGAAGAAGCGCCCTAAGTGTAACGGTTTCTTCTTTTAAAGGGGCTTTCATTTTCCATACCAAAGTATTTGTCTTGTACTTGCTCGTAGGCACAAAGTGGACAGTTACACCTTGATGCTTTATCGTTCTTTCAGTTACTACGGCCATAACATTGACCTCCCTATATGAGATTGATCGTTAAATTATCCATATTGTTCGTCTCACAGAATGATTTTAAACCTTTAGTTTGAATATACATGGTTGAATGAAAATAAAGCAAGGGACAGCACCTGCCCCGCCTACTTATACTTATGTAGAAAGGAGCGGGCTTACAATCAATGATGATCGTTTCGAATAAAAAAAGCAGGCAAAGGTAAGAGGGATTTTCCCCTTTTCCTTTGCCTGCTTGAACGTTCATTCTTATCGCTTGCCTTTGATATATGGTTGCCCGGATGCTTTCGGTGCATCTGCACGCCCGATAAATCCAGTAAGGGCAAGAATGGTTAAAACATATGGAAGGATGAGCAGGTAGACGTTCGGAATCTCACTGAAGAACGGAAGCATCGAGCTTACGATACTCAAACATTGAGCAAATCCGAAGAATAATGCCGCACCCATCGCACCAATTGGATGCCATTTACCAAAAATCATTGCGGCAAGGGCCATGAACCCTTGGCCTGAAATGGTTGCATGGTTGAAATCTAGGGCAATGGTCGTCGCGTAAACAGCACCGCCTAAACCACCTAAAATACCACTTAGGAATACCCCGATATATCTCATACGATTTACATTGATTCCCATCGTATCTGCCGCCATTGGATGTTCCCCAACAGAGCGAAGACGAAGCCCAAACGGCGTTTTATAAATAACATACCACACGATCACCGAAATGAAGATGGCGATGATGGAAGTATAGTAAACATCAGAGAAAAGAATATCGCCCAAAACCGGAATGTCGCTAAGAATCGGAATATCTTCCTTATAGAAAGGCTGAGCAATTTTGTCTGTTTGACCAGCACCATAGATTAATTTCACGAGGAACAGAGACGCCCCAAGCGCCAGCATGTTAATCGCGACACCACTGACCGTTTGGTCCGCACGGAATGTAATGGACGCAACGGCATGAAGCAAGGAGAAAATCCCCGCAACAACCATGGCTACCACTAGAGAAACCCAAGGGGTCCAGCTTCCTAATGAATCGGAGAATGTTAAGTTAAATACGACACTTGTGAATGCACCAATAATCATGATCCCTTCCAACCCGATGTTAACAACACCAGATCGTTCAGAAAACACGCCGCCAAGAGCGGTAAGAATAAGCGGAGCTGCATAGACAAGTGTAGAAGGAACAAGTATAGCTAAAATTTCTACGAAACTCACTTATTCCACCCCCTTCTTCTTGCTAAACTTGCTGATTACGACGCGAATAATATAACTTGAAGCCACAAAGAAAATAATCAGGGCTATGACAACATCAATAATCTCGGTTGGAATGCCTGTCTCAAGCGGCATGTTCAATGAGCCATATTTCAGCCCGCCGAATAGTAATGCGGCAAGAACAACACCAAGGGCTGTGTTTGCACCTAGAAGGGCAACAGCGATACCGTCGAATCCGACACCTGTATGAGCGCCTTTAACACCAATGTAACCAAATGTTCCAAGACCTTCCATCGCGCCAGCTAGACCAGCAAATGCACCGGAGATTAACATGGCATAAATAATATTTTTATTAACACTGATTCCTGCGTATTCAGAAGCATGCTGGTTGAACCCAACCGCCTTCAGTTCATATCCTTTTGTGGTCTTCTCTAATAGGAACCACATAATGATTGCACCGGCAATGGCAATAGCAAAGCCCCAGTGCATCCGTGAGTTGTCTGTCAATGCTGCAAAGAATTCCGAACGCAGTGTCGCAGAACCCGCGATTGCTTCAGTCTTATCAGATCGGTCAGTCAGTACATTCGAAATAATATAGTTGACAACATGCAGAGAAATATAGTTCATCATGATTGTCGTAATAACTTCATGAACTCGGAATTTCGCTTTCAGCAAGCCTGGGATGAATGCCCATAGCGCACCGGCTACTGCTGCTGCCAATACAGCCAGCGGAAGGTGAATGAGTCGTGGAAGATCGGTGAATAAGGTTCCAATCCATACGGATGCAAGCCACCCCATCAAGAATTGTCCTTCAACACCAATATTGAATAGACCCGTTCTGAAAGCAAATGCTACTGCTAGACCTGCTAAGATATAGGGAGTTACCTGACGAATGGTTTCTCCCATAAAATATGTGTCACTGAATATGCCTTCCCATAATGCGATATATCCATCTACAGGGCTATAACCGCTCGCCAGCATGACGATAGCACCTGCAATAAGACCCAAAATAACGGCGATTACAGGGATTAGTATATTTGATAGACGTTTATACATGTGTTTCCTGCCCCGCTTCCTTCACTTTACTTCCTGCCATTAAGAGACCAAGCTCTTGCTCTGTTGTCTTCTTAGGATCGACAACCGCTACGATAGCCCCCTCATAGATGACGGCAATTCGGTCACTTACATTCAGGATTTCATCCAATTCGAATGAAATTAACAAGACCCCGCGGCCTTTATCACGCTGTTCAATCAAACGTCTATGAATGAATTCAATAGCTCCGACATCGAGTCCGCGTGTCGGCTGTGCAGCAATCAGCAAGTCAGGGTTACGGTCAATTTCCCTTGCAATGATGGCTTTTTGCTGGTTCCCGCCTGATAAGGCACGTGCCGGGGTAAACTCACTCGGCGTCCGTACATCAAATTCTGCAATAAGCTGCTTCGCTTTATCAAAGATATTTTTAAATTTCAAGATGCCATGCTTTGAGAATGGCTCTTTGTAATAGGTTTGGAGCACCATATTTTCGCCAATAGAATAATCAAGAACAAGTCCATGCTTATGTCGGTCCTGTGGAATATGACCAATGCCGGTTTCCGTGATTTTTCTCGGTTTCTTGTTCATAATATCATTTCCATTAATGGTAATGCTTCCTGATTCACTCTTGCGAAGACCTGTAATAGCTTCGATTAATTCAGTCTGACCATTGCCATCAACACCGGCAATGCCGACAATTTCTCCAGCCCGTACAGATAGATTCAAGCCTCGAATTGCGTCAACACCTCTTGAATCCTTTACAACGAGATTATCGATTTTGAGAACATCCTCAGCAGGCTTGGCATCCTTCTTAACGGTTGTGAATACTACCTCACGGCCAACCATAAGACTTGCCAGTTCATTTGGATTCGTTTCACTGACATTAACCGTTCCGATTCCTTTACCCTTACGAATAACTGTACAGCGGTCGCATACTTCCATAATTTCTTTCAGCTTATGAGTGATAAGAATGATGGATTTACCTTCAGCAATTAGATTCTTCATGATTTGGATTAGTTCTTTAATTTCTTGAGGAGTCAATACAGCTGTCGGCTCGTCAAAGATTAAGATTTCAGCTCCGCGATAGAGGGTTTTCAATATTTCTACCCTTTGCTGCATTCCAACAGATATTTCAGAGATCTTCGCATCCGGGTCAATTTTCAATCCATAGCGCTCTGACAGCTCGCGGACTTCTCTAGAAGCCTCTTTCAAATCAATTTTGCCAGCTTTTGTTGGTTCTTTACCTAGAATGATGTTCTCTGTAACTGTGAACGTGTCAACCAGCATGAAATGCTGATGGACCATACCGATTCCCAAGTCATTCGCAATATTAGGACTTGTGATGCGAACCGCTTCACCATTTACTTTGATTTCGCCCTCTTCTGGCTGATATAAGCCAAACAGGACATTCATTAATGTAGATTTTCCCGCACCATTTTCACCTAGCAGCGCATGGATTTCACCCTTTTTAACCTGCAGGGTAATATCATCATTGGCTACAATGCCGGGGAACTCTTTACGGATGTTTAACATCTCAATAACATAGTTCACGGATATTCACTCCTTTTAATTTCCATGAAGATTCATAAGCAAGATGGCAAAAGAAAAGCAACCCAATGTTACACCCTTGCGCTACCTTTCCTTTACCATTTTCCCTAAGAGGTCTGATGTCAGACAGTCATATGCAAGGGTAATGAAGGGATAAGGATGACGCCCTTATCCCTTCATCGTTTTCTTTATTTTTTTAAGAATGCATTAAGTTCTTTTTCTGTAGCAGGAACTTCGATTTCACCATTCTTAATTTTCTCTTTGTATTCGTCAACAGACTTGATCATGTCCTCAGTTAAGTTATCAGTCGTTGGAGCGATATCTACACCGTCAGAATCAAGACCGAATTCAACAACTTCACCGCCAGGGAAATTGCCATCTTTAGCGTCTGTTGCAACTTGCTTAACTGCAAGGTCAACACGTTTAACCATAGAAGTTAACGTAACGTTCATGTCAGTACCGTCGATTTTACCTTCGGCAGCTTGGTCTTTGTCTACACCGATTACCCATACTTCTTTATCAGGGTCGTTTTTCTTGATATTTTTCGCTTCTGTAAATACACCATTACCAGTTGCGCCTGCAGCGTGGTAAATAACATCAATGCCGGATTTGTACATAGCTTCTGCTGTTGCTTTTCCAAGAGAAGCATCACTGAAGCTTCCAGTGTATTTCACTTGAACATTTGCATCAGGGTTTACTGATTTAACACCGGCTACGAAACCAGTTTCGAATTTTTTAATAAGTTCACTTTCCACTCCGCCAACAAATCCAATTTTATTAGATTTAGATTGTAAACCAGCAATTACACCAACTAGGAAAGAACCTTCATGTTCTTTGAATGTAATACTTGCAACATTGTCTGCATCAACTACAGAGTCAACAATTGCAAAATGGCTGTCAGGGTTTTGATCTGCTGCTTCTTTTACTGCGCCTTCCAATAAGAACCCAATACCGTAGATTAAATCAAATTTTTGGCGGACTAATTGGTTTAGGTTAGTTGTATAATCAGCGTCAGATTCTGATTGCAAATAGTTGTAGCCGTCCTTGCCTTTTTCCAAACCATTTTCTTTACCGAAAGCTTGCAAGCCTTCCCATGCAGATTGGTTAAAGGATTTGTCATCAACGCCACCAGTATCAGTAACCATTGCGACGGTGAAATTATCTTTTTTTGAATCACCTTCACTGCTGCTGCTGTCATCATTGTTTCCACAAGCACCAAGAATAGTTCCTGCAGCTAGTACGAGAGACAACGCCATTCCAAATTTGCGTTTTTTCACGTTCTTAACCCCCTAAATAATTTTGGCAGTAGCTTTTTTAGTATGAGCCTTCTCAAATTCTTTTACGCAGAATATGAAAATGAAACTTATCAGCTCTAAAAAAGTTGGCAGAGTGGAGATATGGCTTGTCCTGACTGTCGAAATGAGTTTGTTTCAGTAATAGAAGGGCTGTCTCCGGATTACAGTTCAATAGAGGCGATACCTTTTCATCATAGCCAATAGGCTCGATGTCAGCGACAGCATATGTAATCTTCACGCCCGCCTTCTCTTCCAGCAAGGCCAGCATCGACTCTTCTTGAAACATGGAAGCATCCGATACCACATGAATCGGCATCTTATCCAAGCAATAGACTACCGGATCTCCGTTTGCGGTTCTGACTCGCTCTATTATCAGAAACTTTTCGTCTTTCTTACAGTTGAACCTTTCCATATCTTCTTCCGTTGCACCTTCAATGGATGATGAAAGAAATATCGTTCCTGGAGTCATGTTTGCTTCCCGAATCATATCAGTTACACTATTAAGTTGTTCTATGCCGGATGTAAATAGCGGTGTCGCATTAACAAAGGTACCGACCCCATGCCTGCGAATAATCACCTTATCCTCTTCTAGAACCCTAAGTGCTTCCCTTAATGTCGCTCTGCTTACACCAAGTTTTTTTGCCCATGCAAACTCTGAAGGCAACTTCTCATGTTCCCTATAGACACCCGAGCTAATATCTTGTCTAATCTTGTCGATTACCTGCAGATAAAGCTGCCGGTTGTCCTGTTTGATAGACATCCTTTTTCCTCCAAGTTACTTATTTCCTAATCATTTAAAAGATACAAATCTACTAACCAATCATAATTTATCATGGATTTTGGAAGAAATAAATAGGTTTGCCTAAAATATAAATAATGTCACACTTGTCGAATTGACGAATTTTCGCCATGTAAGCGCCGTAAACCTTATTAAATCAATGTTTTTTAACTGAAAGGACTTTTGTACCATCCAAAAGATTATATTTTTGAAATTTTCATTCTATTCCATTTAGCATGACCTATTAAAAACGTTTTCTTGTATATAAGCCATCCTAAAGCAGCTTAAAAACCTGTTTACGAAAACATAACTACCTATTTTTCCCATATCATATGGTGTATTATCCGGTAATTTCTAAACAGTATACCTTAATAAAACTTCTGCTTCCGATCAACCATTACGCCATACTAATTCTATCCTAAAATAATATATATTCGTTCGTATCCCCTATAATAGGCTCACTAATGGATAAAAACGACTTCTTTATAGTCAGCTGATGAACCATCAAAAAAGCAGACAAACCCTTCTCAAAAGGAAGTCTGTCTGCTTCTATCCATCTGTTTATAAGGAAGTGATATATCCTTATTTCAAGAAGGAAGCCAGCTCTTTTTCATTTGCCGGTACTTTAATATCGCCTTTTTTGATTTTCTCTTTATAATCATCAATAGCCTTTATGATCTCATCGGATAGATTATCCTTCGACGGAGCTAAATCCACCCCATCCTCTTCAAGACCAAATTCGACTGTTTCACCACCTGGGAATTTCCCATTCTTCGCATCTTTTGATACTTGTTGTACAGCTAGGTCTACCCGTTTTACCATAGATGTCAGCGTAACATTCATATCTGTTCCGGAAATTTTTCCTTCATCGGCTTGATCCTTATCGACCCCAATTACCCAAACATCTTTATCAGGATTATTTTTCTTTATGTTTTTGGCTTCAGTGAATACACCATTACCACTATTTCCAGCCGCATGATAAATGACATCAATGCCTGATTTATACATCGCTTCTGCAGTCGCTTTTCCTAAGGAAGCATCACTGAATGTGCCTGTATATTTCACTTGGACATCCGCCTTAGGATTAACTGATTTAACGCCGGCAATAAAACCAACTTCAAACTTCTTAATGAGTTCACTTTCCACTCCGCCAACAAATCCAATCTTGTTAGAGGCTGTCTTCAACCCAGCAGCAACCCCTACAAGGAAGGAACCTTCATTTTCCTTGAACATGATGCTTGCCACATTATCTTCTTCTACAACTGAATCAATAATGGCAAACTCTGTGTCAGGATTCTGATTAGCCACTTCTTTAATGGCTCCATCCATTGTGAATCCTACCCCGTAAATTAAGTTGAAGTTCTGGCGTACTAATTGGTTTAGATTTGTTGTGTAATCTGCATCAGATTCTGATTGCAGATAGTTGTATCCATCTTTGCCCTTCTCCAGGCCATTTTCCTTACCGAAGGCTTGAAGCCCTTCCCAAGCTGATTGGTTAAAGGATTTATCATCGATTCCTCCAGTATCAGGCACCATAGCAACGGTGAAATGATCCTTGTCTGCATTATTTTTGCTGCTGTCATCATTGTTTCCACAAGCACTCATAAAGGTACTTGCCGCTAAAACAAGTGAAAGCGCAATTCCAAATTTTCTTTTCTTCACTGCATTAACCTCCAAAATAATCTAGTCAGTAGCCTTTTTAATATGAGCTATTTTTTCGGCATTTATGAGTAAAATCTCCATTGATCAATTAGGTAATAAAAAGATACCGTCATTCAACGTGATCTATATATGTATTTAGGCCTTAAGATGATTCCGTATCTTGTACGTTTCCAATGCTTTCGCATGGAGTTCACATCATGAATAAAACAGACGCGTATAGAAAGTCTACTAACAAATGATAATTTAACATGGTTTAAAGAAAAAATGAATATGTTTTTCTAATATAAAATAATGTTACACTTTAAATTTTTGGAACTCTGTTGAAATCTACAGAAAATGTTGATAAATATGTAATCAATCGATTATATTGCCTGATAATAAAGAATAGACAAAATCATTTATTGATATAATAATATAACCTTATTCATGTTTATCTAACCATTTAGTCATCCTAGTTCGATAATAACCCGGTAATTAATCAGCCTATATATGATCGAATACTCAGACAAAACGAAAGGACTTCAGCCTATATACGCTGAAGTCCTTTTCAGTCCTCTTTATTAAGAATTACTCGCCTGGTCAAAATCCTTTGGCACCAGGACAGCACGCGGTTTGCTGCCTTCATAAGGGCCAACGACCCCTCGTGCTTCCATCTCATCGATCAGCCTGGCCGCACGTGTATAACCTATCCTAAAGCGGCGCTGCAACAAGGATACTGATGCCGTCTGCATATCTGCAATCAAACGGACAGCTTCATCATACAGTTCATCTGTTGTGGTCTCCTTGCTCGGCTCCGGTATATCCTCAGGAATCATATTCTCCTGATATTGCGCCTTCTGCTGAGAAATGACGAAATCAACCACATCCTCTACCTCTTGGTCAGACAGGAAAGCCCCTTGCACACGGATTGGCTTGGATGCCCCGACCGGCATAAAGAGCATATCCCCTCGGCCCAGGAGCTTCTCTGCGCCGCCCATATCGAGAATCGTTCTTGAATCGATTTGAGAGGATACACTGAAGGCAATCCTCGAAGGAATATTGGCCTTAATGACCCCTGTAATAACATCAACAGACGGACGCTGAGTCGCGATAATTAAATGAATCCCAGCAGCCCTGGCCATTTGGGCGAGACGCGTAATCGCGTCCTCCACTTCATTTGACGCAACCATCATTAAATCAGCCAATTCATCCACAATGACAATAATATATGGCAGGAGAGGATTTTTCTCTCCTTCCTCCAAGTTCTGGCGTGTAATTAGATCATTATACCCTTCTATATTTCTCGTACCAGAGTGAGAGAATAATTCATATCGCCGCTCCATCTCGCTTACGACCTTTTTTAAGGCTTGAGCCGCTTTGTGAGGGTCCGTAACAACTGGAGCCAGCAAATGCGGAATACCATTATAGACATTTAACTCAACCATTTTCGGGTCAATCATCATCATTTTTACCTCATGGGGCTTTGCACGCATTAATACGCTGGTGATGATGCCGTTTATACAGACACTTTTCCCGCTTCCTGTCGCCCCTGCGACAAGAAGATGGGGCATTTTATTCAACTCGGCCGAAACAGCTTCTCCAGAGATATCTCGTCCAAGTGCAATCAAGAGCTTAGACCCGCTTTTCTCAGACGGCTGGACCTCAAGAACCTCCCGCAAGGAAACAACGGCTACATCTGAATTCGGAACCTCGATTCCGATAGCTGATTTACCCGGAATCGGGGCCTCAATTCGAATGTCCTTCGCAGCCAGGGCCAGCGCAAGGTCATCTGCCAGTGAGACAATCTTCGATACCTTCACGCCGACATCAGGATGAACCTCATATTTCGTTACAGCAGGTCCTAAGTGAACCTGAGTCACTCTCGCTTTCACCCCAAAGCTCTTAAAGGTGCTCTCAAGTTTCTCGGCATTCGTATGAATCAGCTCATATTCCCCGCTTTGGTCTGCTTTTTTAGGCGATTTTAATAATGACAGCTTTGGAAGCTGGTAGTCGACATTTTCCACTTCCATGAAGGTCATAGGCTCTTCCTTTTCAGCCGCATTCCCTTCTCCAGCTTTCGGCCGCACATCCGCTTGATCTGATACCGGCTCAGACACTCCATCCGTTTCCTGATAAGCTCGGTCTGCGAAATTGGAAATGATTCTTTCCTCGAATGGCACCTCTTCTGCCGCATTCTCGCCAGGCACCTCAACATCTATGTCTTTCATGACCGGCTCAGTCTTGCGTGTCGCTCGTTTGTCTGCCTTTTTCCTTGTTGTCTTGGAACTGCGGAAATCCTCTATAAAGGCATCCCACTGTTTCTTAATGAAACGTCCAAAGGAGGAGATAACCTTGCCGATGGAATCCATGAGTCCCCTGCCGGTTATGAGTATGATGCCGCCAACGATGAATAGAAAGGCAATAAATTTACTTCCGGCATCAGCAAATAGGAAATGGAAAGCCGCATAAAGGAATGCACCAATCATTCCCCCTCCTAAATCAATCGTACTGGCTGAGCCATTCACTTCCATCCAAAAGATTTCCCACGTATTCAAAATGACACTAGGGCGCAGAGCATCGTTTGCAGATGAAGCTAGATGCTCAAACAAAATCGTATGATGATATAAAAGAATCGCCAATACCATTAAGTAAATGCCGACAAGCTGCCTTTTAAAGAAGAACGGAATCTCCCGTTTGTATATCAAGTATATACTGAATATCATAAGGCCTAATAATAATAATATGTACCATTCTCCCATGAAAAAGCGAGCCAAAATCACGAATGAAGTTCCAACTGCACCCAGCCTGGCCATGGCAATCGCTGCAAAGCCAAATAAGGCGAGTCCGGATATTTCGTATTTTAAGGTAGACTTGATCTGGTCTTTCTTCTTAGACCTAGGTTTTCGTTTATTTTTAGCCATCCAACCACCCGTATTTCTTTCTAAAATTAGCAGCTTCATATCAGCCAATTGTCTATGTATGTACTTCTTGGTGAAAAAGTGCTGACATAACGCTTAAGGAAAACAAAGAAAGCAGCCTGGCCCCGGCTGCCTATCCCTGTTCCCTTAATTATAGCATATTTGGCCTTTCAAAACCTTTTATTCCGGATGATAAATTATATTGCCGGGGGATAGAGAAGTGGATAAATAATCATTCGGTTCAGTGCTAATGATACGGTGTACCCGGACGGACCCATCAGGCAATCTCTCGCCAACAAATGGCACACCGCCTTTGTTAAAGACGCTATGGTAATCAACGTTCGTCTGATCCATCGATAATAATTCCTCAGGTATGATTGTGTAGTACGTCATTGGATAGGTGTACCCTCCTGTTCTTTGCCTGCCTTGATTAATTCATTCAACTTGGCAATGGCACTCCCGATTCCTCCTACCTCATTGATTAAGCCTGTTCGCACCGCATCTTCCCCGATGACATTCGTGCCGATGTCACGGGCTAGGTTCCCGCGGGCAAACATCAAATCCTTAAAGGTTTCCTCATCAATACTGGAGTGCTTTACGACGAAATTAACGACCCTGTCCTGCATCTTATCCAAATACTCAAATGATTGCGGAACACCTATGACCAAGCCTGTCAGACGAATGGGATGAATCGTCATGGTCGCCGATTCTGCGATAAAGGAATAATTGCAGCTAGTCGCAATGGGAACACCAATGCTATGGCCTCCGCCAAGAACTATTGATACAGTCGGCTTAGATAAAGAAGAAATCATTTCAGATATTGCCAGTCCAGCTTCCACATCTCCCCCTACCGTATTCAGGATGACTAGCAGTCCCTCAATGGCAGGATTCTGCTCAATCGCTACAAGCTGTGGAATGACATGTTCATATTTTGTTGTTTTATTTTGGGGAGGCAATTGCATATGCCCTTCGATCTGCCCAATGATATTTAAGCAATGAATATTTGAATCCTTTGGTAATTGCGGCACATTCGTCTGTCCCAGGGATTGAATCTTATCAATTAAGCTGCTTGGGGAAACCCCCTTCTCATCAGCAGCCTTTTCCTCACGTGGCACCTCTTCAGCTTTATCCATTGTTTTCACAGGCTCCCTTCTTAAATCAAGCAAACGCTTCTCATTAGTATGGGCAAACACGATGAAATCATACGTTTAGTCATAAACACACTGCATACAAAAAAGGAACCCTTTTTATAGGGTTCCCCTTCTCTTAACACCTTAGGTGACTCAACCATGCATCAGCTGATTTAAATATAAACTGGTTATATTCTTAACTTTCCTGTCCGGTACTTTACGTTCCTGCATTCAGCTGAAGTGTGTTTCTTCCGCTTAATAAAAGGTTTCTTTACACCTTTTGTTCTAAACATTACACACACTGCATTGATATTTAGTTATTGGTTACTCAACCCATCTTTTGCGACTTGATTGGTGTTGACATGTGGAATCGATCTTCCATGTCTCAATGAATAGTGTCATTATCGGGCTTATCGATGATTGTCCTTAAGTAAAGTAATATCCATAACGCCACCTTTATAATGAAAATCCGATAAAAGGCTTTTGGTCGATTCTATTCAGGCCTTTTGTGACATCCCCACTAGCTGTCTGCCAAATCAGCCCTTCCATCCTCTCCCGATTGAGTTATGTTTATAAGCCAGAATATCCTTTACTTCCAGGTCTGCAATCCATATCTCCACATCTTCATTAGACCATTCATGCAACCCTTCTTCGCATGGCAATTCAGGTATATAGCCAACGTTCACGTTTCTTGCTTATTTACTTCTTACTGGTACTTGCACGGAACGAAACACTATATGATTGAGTCGCCTGAGGTGTTAATCCTGCTTTCTTTTTAATTTCTTTCCTATCCTCCTTTCATTTATAGTTTACCCGGCTCACATAAAAAGAAACCGCTTGCAAACATTTTTTTATTTTTTTTATTCATTCAGGAAAAGGAATGTAAAGTCCATTTTTTTCATCCATCCGATTGAAGCCGAAAAC
>NZ_JBJEFJ010000033.1:0-18847 GCF_051873915.1 Pradoshia sp. | reverse complement strand
ACCTCCCTAGTCAAAAAGGTAGACCTATCATTTGGTTTGCACGACTTATACAATCAAGAGCTTACTACGCTATCAAGAGCTGTGATCAGCTCTTTTTTGATATTTCACAAACGGGCAGTTTAGCGGAAGAAGGATTTAAGTTTTAAAATGAAGAATAGTCTATGAATGAACACTTTAAATTTAAGGGGAGATGTAGTTGAAAAATCAATATTTACTTTTTATGATTACATTCGTATTTATTGTACTGGTTTCATTTATACCAGCCAAAGTAATGGCAACTTCTTGGTCATATCCATTTGTGGTTTGGGATGGGTATGTCTATGCGGTAAGTGAAGAATCAGTGACCGCAATCGGAGATGAAATTGGCCAAGTTACAAATTATTCGGATATGGAACCGCAATCTGGTAATTTTTCTAATGATTATCAGAAAGGTACAAAATACTTTGAAATCAAAGGGGTTAGTACGGAGGAAGCGATAGCCGTCCAAAAATCCAATGATCAATATGTAAAAGCAGAAAGAAGAGGAGAATATGAATTTGAACAAACTTCGGAAGAACCGCTAGAGAATCTAAAAGGAGTTATTTATTCAATAGTAGGTATTTTGGCTATTATTTTCATTTATATAATCCTAAAGTATCCACGGGGTAAAAAGTAAATCCTTATTAAACAAACGGGGCTTTAGCTCAATAGCAAGTACAGCCACTTTCTTTATGGAGGTGGCTGTTTTCGCATCCCAACTAACTTTACGAAAGCAACCAAATAAAAAAGCTGTCAAAGACAGCTTCCTTAAAACATTTTCCCTTTATACTCGATAGCCTCAAGCTTCTTGAAGTCATAATCTTTCAGCTCTTCAAGAGTCAAGTTTGCAATAGCTGGAGTGTGTACCATTAAGTTAGAATCATCCCCAACATGAACGACAATCAACTTCTTCCCTCTTGCAATTGTATAGCCAGCCTCAAAAGCTGTCCCTGAGTCAGAGTAGTTTCCGTGATAAACCATGATAGTCCCATCGCAGAAGTCTAGAGCTTTAATATCATTCATATAGATAGCCATTGACCAGGCTTGAGAACCTGCCTCAAATTGGTCAAGCTGATTCAATCTAGGACTCCAGAAGTCAATCCCTTTCTCTTTCAAAATTTCCTCAACAGCTTGAACAGCTTCAAGCTCTTGCTCATTAAAAAATGGACTTGCTAGATATAGTTTCATTTCATTTTCCTCCTTATTTAAATTTATCCTGCATAATTAAAGCACCAACTAAAGTAAACACACAACAGGAAATAAATCCCTCTAAGAATTGTCCTTTGTATAGCACGACAACAAAAACGACTAAGCCAAACGGCAGAAGCCCATTGTAAATGACATTAAAAAGTTCCTGAGAACTCTCTTATCCCATCACCAAAAGCGAAACACTCATGACCATAACAGCCCCTGAATAATAGGCTGCTGAATCTTTGCCAGTTCTTGCCCCGCCAATCCGGGCTATTTTATGCCCAAACATTCCCCCCTAACTCCTCTCTATTTTGTTGCACTAAGTCAAATTTCTCATCTATAGCCGAGGAGTCATTATGACAAATAGCATACTCTTCACAGAAACGCTTCTATTTAGCTGAAAGACCAGTCAATGAACTCCTTCCCACTCTCTAGGGATTTTCCTGAAGTTCATTGGCTCACCTTCTTTCAGTAGGCTGTCTGCTGCATAGTTCTGACCTCACCTGTTTTTTTGTAACAAAAAGGCCTAGACTTTGAGCCCTCATCTTCTAACCCTACGGTTCGTTTTACTCCTTCATTACATCCAATCTATTTTATCCTTAATAGATTCCTAGGAACGAACATATCCAAGGATATAGCCATAAAAAGGCTAAGATACAAAACATCGGCATCTTGGTATACAAAAAGGACTGTGAATAATGCATTCACAGTCCTTTATAGTAATCAATTATTTTGTTAAGCGCACAACGTCACGAGCAATCATGACTTCTTCATCTGTTGGGATGATGATAACTTTTACCGGAGAGTATGGGTGGTTAACGAATTTCTCTTCGCCTCTCACGTTGTTCGCATCTTTATCCCAGTACACGCCCATGAATTCCAGGCCGTGAAGAACACGTGCACGGATTTCCGCACTGTTTTCACCGATACCTGCTGTGAAGATGATAGCATCAACACCATTCATTTTTGCAGCATAAGAACCGATGTATTTGTGGATACCGTCAGCGAATTTAGACAGAGCAAGCTCAGCACGAGCGTTTCCTTTCTCTGCTTCATCCTCGATATCACGCAAGTCACTTGAGAATCCGGAAACGCCGAGCATACCGCTCTTCTTGTTAAGGATTTCAAGTACTTCTTCAGCTGAACTGTTTGTTTTCTCCATCAAGTATGGAATCAACGCAGGGTCTAAGCTTCCAGAACGAGTTCCCATTGTTAACCCTTCAAGTGGAGTGAAGCCCATTGTTGTATCGATGGATTTACCGCCTTCGATTGCTGTGATACTTGCACCATTACCAAGGTGGCAAGAGATCAAACGAAGCTGCTCAAGCGGACGTTTAAGCAATTCTGCTGCACGCTCTGACACATATTTATGAGATGTGCCGTGGAAGCCGTATTTACGGATGCCATATTCTTTGTAATAGTCGTATGGCAAGCTGTAAAGGTAAGAAGACTCAGGCATTGTTTGGTGGAATGCAGTATCAAACACAGCAACTGCAGGAACGTTTGGCAATACTTCGCGGAACGCTCTGATTCCAGTCGCATTTGCTGGATTGTGAAGTGGAGCAAGCTCTGAAAGCTGCTCGATTTGTGCAAGTACTTCATCTGTGATAACAGCAGAATCCGTGAAGAGTTCACCGCCGTGTACGATACGGTGACCGATTCCGTCGATTTCATCAAGTGAGTTGATGATTTTGTGTTCTGTTAATTTTTCCAACAAAAGGTTAACAGCCACAGAGTGGTCAGGAATGTCCGTTACGATGGTTTTCTTGTCACCATCTACCGTAATGGAGAAGATAGAATCAGCCAATCCGATTCTCTCTACAATTCCCTTTGTGATTACTTTTTCCTCAGGCATTTCAAATAACTGAAACTTTAATGAGGAACTACCCGCATTAATTGCGATAATTTTAGACATTTAAATCACAGCTCCCATAATTTATGCATACTGATATAATTTTAAAATCAACTTTCAAATCTCATTAAACCATTGTAACCCGATTCTAGCAACAAAATTATTTTTATGTTATCGGTTTCACAAAAAATTTTATTTTATTCAAATAATTCGAACAGATTTTAAAAAATACATCATTTACAGGAGTGGATTCTTTTTTATTTTTCTGCCTTAATCCAGTTATCAATCTTCGTCAGCATGGCAGCTGTCGCAGGTTTATCGGATAATTTCGGCATATTGACGAGAAGGACTTGCTTTGGTGCTTTCACTCCTTCACCAGCCTTTTGCAGAATAAGGATGCTCTTGGCAGACTGCTTGGTTTTAAACATGCTCTCCGGTAATTGGATAAGTCCTTGAATATAACCGTGATTATGGATGAATTGATTCAGAGCAGGTGCTTCAGCTGTATTGAACAGATCATTTGGTACAAGGAAGAATAAATAGCCCCCAGCCTTGGAATAGGTAAAGCTCTGTTCAATGAATAGGTGATGTGCATAGGACATGGAATCCTTCGCTCTTACCTTGAAGTCCTTCGCACGCTCGTTATCGGGGTAATAACCTACTGGCAGATCACATATGACGGCATCTGCAGGATCAATGAATAATGGCTGCAGGCTGTCCTGGTGCAAGAAATGGACAGGCATTCCGAGCAGGTTCGCACCTGAATAGGCTAGCTTCACCAATGTTTCATCTACCTCAATGCCTGTCGCGTTCAATTCCTTGCCTCTTAAAGCATTCATGACTGAAAAGAGAAGATTACCTGTACCAACTGCCGGGTCTAGGACTGACAGCGATTCCTGTTTGGCGGTGAATTTCTCCAGCAGATAGGCGAACATAAATCCGATTGCATCAGGTGTCATTTGATGATTCGGTTGTACATGTGTGCGCATCGCTTTCAAAATGGCTAGTTGCCATCCTTTTCGGATATCTTCCTTGCTGTATTGATCAAGATGGACTTCTTGATAAGCCTTCTTCAATTTCTTGACGGCAATCTCACTAAGTTCATCCTGCAGCACATCGCCTTGGAAGAGGTTCTCTCCTGTTTCAGCAATTGCTTCTAATTCTGTACCGCCTAATTCCTCTTGGATAACCTTCGCAGTACTTGTAATTACCTCATATATTTGTTCAACATTTGTTGTATTCATAACATTTCCTCCAACTTTGTCCTCTAGTTCTTTCCTCATTGTAGTATTACAGTCTATAAAGAACAAGTATCACCTTTTCTGACTTGAATAAACCTCTATTGAATGAATGTGCTATAACAGCTGCAACTCAAAAAAAAAGAATCCAGGCATATCGGTTCAAATGTGAACCTTCCTGGATTCCTCTTGTTCATGCTGAATTAGGACACTTAAGCTGCTTATTTAGCTGCTTTTGCTGCTTCAATTGCCGCTTCATAATTCGGATGGTCAGTGCTTTCAGGTACATATTCTACGTATGTAACTGTATTTTGACTGTCTACGACAAATACAGAGCGCGCAAGCAAACGTAACTCTTTAATATATACGCCATATGCCTCTCCAAAGGATAAATCCTTATGATCGGATACCGTTACGACATTCTCAAGACCAGCTGCCGCACACCAGCGTTTTTGCGCAAATGGCAGGTCAACACTGACCGTAATAACTTCTAAATTATCTAGTTTAGATGCTTCTTCATTGAATTTGCGGGTTTGCGCATCACATACACCTGTGTCGAGAGAAGGAACGACACTGATAATTCTAACTTTCCCTTCTGAGCTTTTCAGCGTTACTGGGGATAAATCATTTGCGAGCACAGTAAAATCTGGTGCCTTGTCACCCACTTTTACTTCTGTCCCTACTAATGTAACCGGATTACCTTTAAACGTCACGTTCGCCACACTAATTCCTCCTCAATCGTCTGAATTTTTTCATTCCTCTTTAAGTATAGGGTTTCATCTTCCCTTTGTAAAAAGCTACGATTTTTATTCTCACAAAAACGAACCACATCTCCTAAAAAGATGCGGTCTTTTTTCGTTCTCTTAATCCATGCTGTCTATACCAGATGTTTGCTGATCATTCTGCATTCCTTTTCCCTTTTTCGAAAACATGGAGCTAACCTTATCAACAGCAACAGGAGTAGCTTCCATCAATTTTTCGATTAGATGGGTATTTTCATCTAGATGCAGCATTTTAATTCCTTGAGAGCTGACAATCAAGAAAGCAATTGGGGTAATATAGACACCGCCAGCACTTCCGCCGCCAAATGGATGTCTTTGATCCTCTCCTGAAGGGCCGCTGATTTGATAATCACTGCCGCCTGCCGCATACCCGAATGCCACCTTCGATACAGTCATAATGACACTTCCGTCCGGAGTTTCGACAGGATCGCCAATAATAGTATTGACATCTACCATGCTTCTTAAGTTTTCCATCGCCGAATTCATTAATCCGCCAATTGGATGATTAGACATATGATAACCTCCTGTTAGGCCATTTGATTTTTGCCCTTATGGCTTTTTCCGCCAGTCTTATGCAGCTGCTTCTTGCTTTGCATAAATCGAGCTAATTTCCATATTGCCCTTATAGCGTTTGCCATTCTGATCTTTCCTATGCATCCAACATAGAGCTCAAGCGGTTTTTTCATCATGAAATAAGGAACGACCTCGGTTTTCGGAACAACCTCCAGTTGAAAATAACGACCAATGATTGAAATGCCTGTACCAACGATCCCCCATAATATGCCCGTTGCCATCGCCGTTGTCGGTGCATTTCCCGTTCCATAGGACAGGGAGATCTCCAGATTGGTCAATCGAATATCAGTCGTAACCTCCTTTGTCGCGGCTCTGTACTCTTTCAAATCAGATAATAATTTAGCGAGCGCATGGAAGGACCCGTCCATCTCATCAAGCGGCTGCTCCTCCTCCTGTCCTTCTTCAGATTCAGCCTTCTTTCCGTTTGCCATCGGTTCTCCCAGCTTTATGTTTTTCCCATAATGAAGCATTCCCCACCACATCTGTACCTTGATTTCAAGCTCATTTTTATGAATCGTTTTTTCATATCGAAAAGACAAGGTAACAGTCGATAGGATGAAACAGATCAGCACTATGAACAATACAAGTAAGCAAATCGATAGAATGACCAAACCAAACCCCCCTGACTTATCAACCAATCAGTATGGACAGTCCGCCTAAAAAATAAACCTGCCTGTTTTATCAACAGGCAGGTTTTTGATAGTTGTTTTCTAGCGCTCTTTATCAAGGACGACTACTGTATCGCTGAACATATCATGGAAGCCTTGTTTGCGCGGGTTAAAGGCTACGACAATATAACCAAGCAGGAAGAAGGCTGAAATATATCTTCCTATCCATTCCCTGAACAATACCGTCTTCCAATCCAGCTTATCTTGAGTCAGCGAAGTAACATGCAGTCCCATCACCATTTTCCCTAATGTTTGGGCAAAAATGAACGTCATAATGAAAAAATATCCGAAAAAGACAATTGAATCAACCACCGTATACGGCGATAAAATTCCGCTGCTGTCAATGGGAATATCGAGCAGCCGGAAAATCGGCTTGATAAAAAGCCGGCTGATGCTCCCTACAATCAGAAAATCAATTATGTACGCCCAAAACCTCATCCAAAAACCGGCACGGGTCAGCCCCTTCCCTTCTGGGGAGAAATCCTCGGCCGCCTGTATATGTGTATCTTGCTCGTTCAAGCTGTTCTCATGAATATCCGTCATTCCCGTGCCTCCTTACTCTCCAGAATATAGGTACATCATTTGCGGAGATTGATTTTCGGTCATGATGCTTTTAATGATACCTGCCTCATTATTACCTCCAACCCATTGAGTGAGCTTTAAATTCAGCATGGAGCCAAACCCAATTGTATCTGTCAGCTTAACAACAGCTGCACCCTTCAGGTCTTCATTTTTCTTCATGCCGGCAATAGCATCATCGATATAGCCAAGCTCATCAATAAGATTCAAATCCTTCGCCTGACGGCCGTCATAGATCCGGCCATCCGCCACTTTACGGACCTCATCTTCAGACATGCCTCTTCCCTCTGCAATTACCTTCACGAATTGATTATAGGAGTTATCCACTAAAGATTGGAGAATTTTCTTTTCCTCATCGGTCATATCACGGAAGGAGTTTCCCATATCCTTGAATTTCCCGCTCTTAATCGTAACAAAATCAATCCCGTATTTTTCGGCAAGGCCTTCAAAATTATAGCTTTGCATGATAACACCCAGTGACCCCGTTAATGTCTCTGGACTTGCATAAATCTTATCTGCTGGCGTTGAGACATAATACCCGCCTGAAGCAGCCATTGAGCCCATGGCTACATACACTGGCTTTCCAGCTTTTTTGACCGCCTGAATCTTCCGGTGGATTTCCGCACTCTCATGGACACCGCCTCCAGGTGAATTCACTTCAAGTACAAGCCCGCCGATTGTATCATCCTCAGCAACGGTATCTAAATGTTTAAGCAATGCCTGATGATTATATCCGCCCGTGGATAGGAGTGAGGACTCCTCACCTGTATCAGCAATCGTTCCATCGATATCCAGGACGACAATTTTCTGCTCATAATCTCCATCCTCAATGACTTCCTCTTCCGCTTCGAAGAATTCGGACATAACTTTGTCATCTGAAGAAGCCAGCAAGGAAATCGAATTCATTAAGATTGATGCGAAGAAAATAACTGCTGCAATCCCTAAGCTAAGCCATCTTTTTTTGTTCACACATTATTCCCCCTGTCAAAGTTTGAATCTTCTTATTTTACTGATAAAATTATTATAACATGTCGATGTTGGGCAAACTTAAATTTGCTAAGAATTCAGCATGTACTGCCTATTAAGGAGGTTTCGCTAAATGGACAACCGTAAAAATATCTATTTCTATCACAAGAAAGACAAGGATATTCTCGAAAGAATTGAGACCATTAAAGCAAACACAGATAAATACGGGTTCAAAACTGTTGAGAACCCTGCGGAAGCAAATATCATTGTCAGCATCGGTGATGACGGCACATTCCTGCAAGCCGTCCGCAAGACGGATTTCCGGGAGGATTGCCTCTATGCAGGGATATCCCTTAACAAGAAATTAAATATGTACTGTGATTTTTATATTGATGATACAGAAAAGATGGTTGACGCTGTCACCAGATCTGTCATTGAGGTTAGAAAGTACCCGACCATTGAAGTGACCATTGACAATGAGTACAGCTTCGATTGCTTGAATGAATGCTCCTTCCGCTCCTCCTTGATCAAAACTTTTGTCATCGAAGTTGATATTGATGGTCAGCCGTTTGAGACATTCCGCGGGGATGGGATGGTTATTGCAACCCCTACCGGTTCGACCGCCTACAATAAATCCCTTAACGGAGCTGTCGTTGACCCAACATTGCATTGTATGCAGGTAAGCGAAATCGCATCCATGAATAATAACCATTACCGGACATTAGGCTCCTCCTTCATTCTCGGAAGCGACCGCGTACTTACACTCCGTCTTTCTAAAACGGGTGATGATTATCCGGTCATTGGAATGGACAATGAGGCCATGAGCATCCAGCATATCGAACAATTGGACTTCCGCCTTAGCGGCCGCACGATTAAAACCGTCAAGCTGCGCGACAACTCCTTTTGGGAAAAGGTTCAGCGGACATTCCTATAAACGAATGAAACAGGTGAAAAACATCTTTTCACCTGTTTTTTATTTGGCGCATAGTGTTTTTATGCAATGCAACAGTATCCAGATTTTATGTCGATATTAAGATAACAGGAGCTTTTTCAATCACTATTATGAGAAGACTGCTCCTCCGCTTACCATATCCAAACGAACAAAGCTGACCTAAGTCCACTCGAAAGCGGGCCAAAGATCAGCTTCTTTTATGTCTATGCCTTCTGGTTTTCTACTTCCAGCTTCCTTAATTCGACCCTCATAATCTTTCCTGAGATCGTTTTTGGAAGGTCCTCCACAAAAGAGATTTTACGTGGATATTTGTACGGTGCGGTCATTGCCTTCACGTGGTTCTGCAGTTCTTTAATCAGCTCATCGGAAGGCTCCGGGGCATCTTCCCGCAATACGACAAAAGCTTTGACGATTTGTCCCCTCTCTTCATCAGGACTCGCTACAACCGCACATTCCTTTACATGCGGATGTTTCACGAGCGCATCCTCCACCTCAAACGGGCCGATTGTATAGCCTGAACTGATGATAATATCATCTCTGCGCCCCTCAAACCAAAAGTATCCGTCCTCATCTTTTTTTGCTTTATCGCCTGTTATATAATAATCTCCTCTGAATTGCATCGATGTTCTTTCAGGGTCCTTATAATATTCCTTAAAAAGAGCTGGTGTTTCTATATGCACGGCAATATCGCCTGTTAAGCCAACTGCACATGGGCTGCCCTCTTCATCAATTACCTCGACCTTATTCCCAGGTGTCGGCTTGCCCATTGAGCCTGGTTTAACATCCATCCCTTTCGTTACACCGACCAAGAGCGTATTCTCTGTTTGTCCATAGCCATCCCGGACGGTCACACCAAAATGAGTCCGAAATGTATCAATGACTTCCCGGTTCAGCGGCTCGCCTGCTGAGACAGCACTATGAAGGTGCTGCAGCTTATAATCTGATAAATGATCGACCTTGGCCATCAATCGATATTCTGTCGGTGTACAGCATAGGACATTAATGGAGTAGTCATCAAGCAGCTGAAGATATTTCTTAGGCTCAAATTTCCCGTTATAAACAAAACCCGTAGCTCCTGAACCTAGCACAGACAGGAACGGACTCCAAATCCATTTCTGCCAGCCTGGCCCCGCCGTTGCCCAAACAACATCCTCTTCTTCAATCGCGAGCCAATTGCTCGCTGCCGTCCGTAAATGGGCATAAGCCCACCCGTGTGTATGAACGACACCTTTTGGCTGCCCAGTGGTACCGGATGTATAGGAGAGAAAGGCCATATCCTCCCGCTTTGTCTTAGCTGTCTTTAGAAGGCTATCCGCATGCTTGATTTTGTCGTCAAGCTCGATCCATCCCTCTTCTTGGCCATTGATGATAAATTTATGTAATGTTTCTTTGGATGATAAGCCTTTAAAGGTATCCACAAATGGTTTATGTACCAGCACAGCTCTTGCTTCCGAATGGTCAATTCGATATTGTAAATCCTTTATGCGAAGCATTTCTGAACATGGTATGACCACCAGCCCAATCTTTAATGCCGCTAAATAAACCGTATACGCCTCTATAAGCCTCGGTACCATGATCAGCATCTTATCGCCTGCCTTGAGCCCTTCACTGAGGAAGACATTTGCTGTTTTATTAACTGTCCTCATAAGCTCCTTGTACGTCATCTCTTCCGTTAAACCGCTTTCATTTCTCCAAATAAGCGCTTTTCTACGTTCATATTTTGCATACTTCTCAATCTCATCCACTAAATTGTATTGCTCAGGTGCAATCAGGTTCTCAGTCAAACTCCCCACTCCCTTTAACAATTTATGGTAACCATAGCTATTATACATGATTTTTTGAATATTTTTATTATTTATGTTGGATTTTATTCTTGTCTACTCCCCGAAACAAGAAGAAAGCGGACCATAGGTCCGCTTTCTGTAGCCAATTGTATGAAATTATCGGGAGTAACCTCCACCCAATTGTTGCTCTGCCATTTGGACAAGGCGTTTTGTGATTTCTCCACCAACGGAACCGTTAGCGCGAGAAGTTGTTTCTCCTCCAAGTTGTACTCCGAACTCAGAAGCGATTTCGTATTTCATTTGATCAAGAGCTTGTTCTACTCCTGGTACCAAAAGGTTGTTTGAGTTGTTTGACATGTGTTTTTCACCTCCTTGTGAGTATAGAGTGTGTCAAAACACATGCCGATATGCGAAACCCAATATGGTAATTGTTCACAAATATGATTTAGAACAACTCGTCCGTTGCTTCTTCCTTTTTCTTCTCCTTATTGCTGAAGATAATGGTCTCTGTTTTTTCTACAGCTTCTTGGATATATGGTTCAAAATCCGTGAAGGATTCGTAATGATTAACCTTCTCTCTTCTAGGCTTTGTCTTAGGATTGGCCGGCGTGAAGACGGTACAGCAATCCTCAAACGGACGGATGGAGATGTCATGCGTGCCAATTCGCTCGGCAATCTCAATGATCTCCGTTTTGTCCATGGCTAATAGAGGACGAAGAATAGGTGTATTCGTCACTTCGTTAATTGTAAACATACTCTCCATCGTCTGGCTGGCCACCTGGCCTAGGCTCTCTCCGGTAACGATAGCGAGGGCTTTGCGCTGTTCCCGAATCGCATCAGTGACACGCAGCATAAGCCGGCGTGTTGTTGTCATCGTATAATTATCCGGGATTTGCTTTTGGATGAGCTTTTGGATTTCGGTAAATGGAACGATATGCAGCACCATCCGCCCATTCACTTCTGCTAATTTCTCCGCCAAATCAATGACCTTCTGTTTAGAGCGTTCACTCGTGAACGGCGGGCTGTAGAAGTGGACGCATTCAATCTCTACGCCTCGCTTCATCGTTAAGAATCCTGCAACAGGGCTGTCAATGCCGCCGCTTAGCATAAGCATCGCAGAACCGCTGCTCCCGATTGGCAAACCGCCTGCAGCAGCAATCTTCTCACCCGTAATATAGGCAGCATCCTTGCGTACCTCAACACGGAGCTTCAGATCCGGATTATGCACATCTACCTTCAAGCCTTCCTTATGCTGGAGGCAATATCCGCCAACGAGCCCATTCAGGTCATAGGTTGAATAAGGAAATGTCTTGTCAGCCCGTTTTGCATCAATCTTGAATGTCTCAATATCTCTTGAAAGGTTGTTGATATAGAAGAGTGCCGATTCCTGAATGGCCGGAATTTCCTTTTCCACTTTCAGGGCTGGACTTAAAGAGGAAATACCATATACTTTTTTCATACGGTCAATCACCTCTTCATGGCCCGCACCGTTTAAATGAATATACATGCGCTCATGCTGCGCTTCAATCCGCACATTCGGATAATCCATCAAGGCATTTTTCACATTTTTCTTCAGTTGGGTGATAAAGCTTTTACGGTTTCGTTTCTTTAAGGTTATCTCCCCGTAACGCACGACAATATGGTCAAATTTAATCATTTTTTACTAACCTCACTTAACATTTGAATGGCCTTGTCCACTGCGGAAACGGCCTGATCGATATCTTTTTTCTCCAAATCAAAATGAAGGCTGATTCGGATTGAGCTGCTGGCGATTTTCTCGCTCTTGCCCATTTGAAGCAATGTATGACTCATTGATTTTTTCTTTGAGGAGCAGGCACTTGTCGTAGAGACATAAATCTCCTCATCCTCAAGCGTATGCACAAAGGCCTCTGATTTTAGGCCTGGAATCGAAAAATTAATAATATGCGGTGCGGCCCCGTTCTGAGGCGTATTGATGACAACGCCATCTACTTCTGCCAGCCGGCTCATCGTATAGGCTTGCAGCTCCTTCATCCTTTCAAGACTTTTCACACTCTGCTCCGTCACAAGACGCATCGCCTTAGCTAATGATACGGCTCCGGCCACACTTTCTGTCCCGCTCCTGAATCCCGACTCCTGGTTTCCGCCGGCAATGAGAGGAGATAGCTTAATTCCCTCCCGTTTGTACAGAAGGCCCGTTCCCTTCAATCCATGTATCTTATGACCTGATAATGAATACAGATCTACATGGGAACGGCTCAAGGAAAGATTCACCTTACTATAGCCCTGTACGCCATCTACATGGAAGAGAATCTTTGGATACTGCTTCAGCAGCTCCCCTATTTCTTCGATTGGCTGGATAGAGCCTATCTCATTATTGATATGCATAATCGAAACGAGAATCGTCTCTTCCCGTATCGCTTCCTTTAATTGATTCACACATACACGTCCAACTTCATCCACCGGCAGATAGGTAATCTCATACCCTAAATCCTTCAGCTGCTCTGTCGGATTAAGCACGGAGGGATGTTCAATAGAGGATGTGATAATATGCTTTCCCCGGCCTTTGTATTGCAGGGCCGCCCCCTTAATAGCGAGATTATTGCTCTCTGAACCTCCAGAGGTAAAAATAATCTCTGCTGGATTCACCCCCAGCATATTTGCGGCTTGTTCACGTGCCTTCGCAAGCAATTGTTCGGCCTTTCCTCCAAAGCCATGGAGCGAGGAAGGATTTCCCCAAAAGCCAGTTGAAACCTTCATAAATGAATCCAGCACGGCTGGATATGGTTGTGTCGTTGCACTGTTGTCCAAATAAATCATTGGATTTCTCCTTCCCTAGCCTATCAATTAGAAAATGTAGCATAAACTTCCCAGTTTATAAAGCTGCAGATTTCAACTTAGCGTTATTTTCTCACCTTTAAGAACCGCTATCCAAAGGAAAGACCAGTCCATGGTCAAAGTGGACTGGTCTAATTAGCACTATGATCTTGTTCCAGTAAATCTTGGATTTTCTTCAATGAGCCCGGTTCCACTTGCTCAATCGCAGTGGCTGCCTGCTCAAGCGCATCCTCATATTGATAATTACGGAATTTGTTCTCTGCATCACTTAAGGCTGCTGCAACGGATGGGTATTGTCTTCTATACCGATTTCCGTATTGGATTACCTTCTCAGCAAGATGCACCTGCTCCGTCAAATGCTCAGTCGCTTCGCGAACACGGCTGACAGCGACGCTCGCAATATCAAGATAATGCATGACGGCATTCATATTCAGCGGCTTTTCATCCAGCTTCGCTTTCACGTCGGCAAGACTCTCCTTCGCTTGGACAACCATCAGTTCATAGGAGGTCGGCATGCCTGGCAAGTTGCTTTCTTGAACCATCCGCAGTGATTCTGTCATATTCTTTTGAAGCTTGCGAATCGTCTCCCTTGATTCAAGTTCATCCTTGCGAAGGGCATTCAGCTTCTCTTCATATTCTTTCTGAGCCTTTTCTAATGCATCAAGCTTCGCCTCAAGCTCAACTATATCTTCCTTTAACACCGTGTAGGCCGTTTTTTCCTCAGCAAGCCTGTCCTTCAAGAGCTCCCATTTCGCTTTAATATTGATTAACGTCTTTTCAATATTCGTGCGGACCTCGAGCTCCTTTTCCGGCATTTGGTAAATCTGTTTGACCACTTCGGTTTCATCATCTAATTGCTCAAGACGATCAATGGATTGGTCGAGCTTCTGCTGGTACATATTCTTGACAGATAGAACATACTGACGGGCCATTACCTCCTTCTCAAGAAGATCGTAGAAGGACTGGATCGTTTCATTCAGCTTCTCAACTTCCTCTGTCGCTTCATCTGCTTTTGTTTCCTTTAAGAGGGATTTGGCCTCCGCCAGCTGCTGCTCCATCTTCTCGAGCTCAGTATCAAAATAAATATGGCTGAGCGGATAGCCCTGTGAACACATTTCTGTATATCCCGTCTTCAGCTCATGCAGCAGGCTTGGAATATGTATTTGGCAATTCGCCAGGAGATCTGGAATCTTCTCCATCTTCTCTTGAATGGCAATCAGTTTGGCTTCTATGGAGAGCACCTGCTCCCTTGCCTCTAAATAATCGCCTGATTCTGTCTGTGTATTAAACATCTGGAATTCAACGGCTAATTCATCAAATTGCTGTTCGAGACGCTCAGCGGCATCCCCAAATGTATGGCGGTGTGCGAGCAAATGCTTCTTCGCATCCCGATAGGACATTAAAAGCTCCTCAACGAGCTTCTTATTCTGTTCTTCACTGCCTATTAAATCATTCAACTCATGGAGAATCGCGGCCAGCGTAATCTCGGTCTCGTCCAAAATTCGATCAATCTCATGCTGGACAGCCACTGATTTCTTAAACTGGTATTTATCCGTGTATTCTTCCGCGTCAAAGAGCAAACTCTCCACCTCTGCCAGCCGCTCTGTCTGGATTGTATCCCAATCCTGCCGCCAGCGTTCAAACAGCCGCTCTGTCTGACCGGTCATGTTCAGACTCTTCACACGAGCCAATTCCTCAGCAATCGGCCTGTTCATGATGTCTATTTTCTTATCTGCAAGTCTGTCAATTTCCTTATAGTGCTTCTTTCTTACCAATATCCCGACGATAAAGGCAACAAAGATTAGCGCTAGTCCCCCTATCACATACTTCATAAAGAAGCCTCCTATTCAACACGAGACAAATATTTATGTATATAAGTTCATATCAATGATTTAATGATAACATGGCACAGGCTTTTTTTAACCATAAAAAGCGATATTTTCTGCAAAAAGTTATCCTAAACGACTTATCTTTTGCCAAAAACTCTCGAAACAAATAAAATTTGTCGAAAAGGAGGAGAATCATGGATATTTATGATGGTCATGTACATACACATTACTGCCCCCATGGGACAAATGAAAAAATCAACGCCTATATCGAACGTGCAATCCAATTAGGATACCGCGGGATTACCTTTACGGAGCATGCTCCGCTGCCTGAACACTTCTCCGATCCTGCTCCAACTAAGGACAGCTCAATGGACATCAGCAAGTTCGGTTCTTATCTAACAGATTTGAAGGGCTATCAGAAGACTTATGGGGAGAAGATTGAAATAAAGATTGGATTAGAAATTGATTATATTGAAGGGCAGGAGGAAGAAACCAAACATTTATTAAGCAGGATTGGATCGAATCTGGCCGATTCCATTCTGTCTGTCCATTTCTTGCAGCTAGAGGATGAATGGTTCTGCCTTGATTACAGCGATTCAGAGTTCGAGCGCATAATCAGCCGGTTTGGCACAACCGAAGCTGTCTATGATGCCTATTACCGCACATTGAAGAAAGCAATCATGAGCGACCTCGGACCGTTCAAACCAAAACGGATTGGCCATCTTTCCCTTGTTTCTAAATTCCAAAAAAAATATCCTAGCAGTTATGATTCTACTAGGCAGATGCTTGATCTTCTGCCCTTGATTAAACAGAAGGGCTACCAGCTCGACGTTAACACAGCCGGCCTGTTCAAGCCTTTATGCGAAGATATTTATCCGCCTGCAGCCATCCTCGAGGAAGCAGCTAGTATGGGCATCCCGCTCGTATACGGCTCTGACTCGCATCACCCGTCTGATTTAGGGCGCGGTCTGGATGCTCTTGACCCGGGTATTCGTGATTCCTTCATCAAGCCTTAGCCAGCTCAATCGGCGCACGGTATATCGTATGAAAGAGACATTCATGCAGAAATGTCTCGATTTCTGTGAAATACGCCTTCGTGAAATGCGGCTCATTCGGGAATATATGCCATACCTCCATGAAATATTGGGAATGGATAAAGGGCTCATTCAGCATGGCCTTTAGTTTCGTGACAAACATTGGGATGGAGATTGGACGAAGCTCATTCCTTTTTCTCCCCTCCTCTAAAATCATCTTGAGGAGAAATTTTTCCTTCGAGAGATAGGTCATGTATACTTCACGGTTCAAGCTTGTGTCGACTGAGATCTCACGCAGCACCAGCCTTGTAAGCAGGAAATTCTCACGGTAATAATGAAGACAGAAGCTCGCATACTGCAGGAGGCATTCCCTCGCACCAACCTGCGGCAATTGCTCCGCGATTTGCTCCAGGCCGGTGAGATACCCCTCAAAGAAGTCCGTAAAGCAATGTTCCAGCAAGCCTTGCTTATGCTGAAAATGGTACGAAATATTAGCAGAATTGCTTCCTGCACGCCTGGCAATATCTCGAATAGATGTAGCAGAGTAACCTTTCATGTAAAATAAGTAGATAGCAGCTTCTATAATGGAATCTTTCGTCTTAGTATTCTTGTCCATTCGTAAACTCCCCTCCTTCTAAACAAAGGTTATTCTCTCTTATGGACTACTTCTGTTTTGAGGAGGCTATATCCTTCAATAAGTTCTCGACAAAAAGAATGAAACAGACAGGATTGGCATAGATTTCAATACCCTATATAGGGAGGAAAGGAGAAATATGATGTTTCAAGTCGAACAATACACCGGTACAAAAGCTGAGCAATATCAATTAGTCGGCAAACAATTACAGGCGTTAATTACCGGGGAGCCTAATATCGTGGCAAACCTCAGCAATGCCAGTGCCCTCTTAAATGTTTTTCTAGATGATGTTAACTGGGTTGGCTTCTACCTATACGAGGAAGAAAGCGATATGCTGGTTCTCGGTCCATTCCAAGGACTCCCGGCCTGCATTCGCATTCCTCTTGGCAGAGGCGTTTGCGGCACGGCGGCATCAGAACGCAGAATCATGCGCATAGCGAATGTTCATGATTTCCCGGGACATATCGCCTGCGATGCTGCCAGTCAATCAGAAATTGTTCTTCCAATCGTGAAGGATGGCCGCTTAATCGGCGTCCTTGACATTGACAGCCCTAATCTTGAACGCTTTGATGAAGAAGATGAAACAGGTCTAAGTCATTTCGTTTCAATCCTTGAATCCAGCCTCTAAGAAAGAAGGGGTTGGGACATAACTAAATAAATGAACCTCAAAAACGAATGATTGTAAATTATTCTCCCTATTCAATAACAGTTGGAAATAGGTTCGCTCCCTTCCACTAGTCATGAATAATAAAAAGCCACCATTAACTAATACACGGAAAACAACAAATAAAGACCCGAATGATTTGACGATAATCTATCATCAAATCATTGGGGGTTATCATTGGCTGAAATAATTATGTCCAAGCCTTCCCATGAAAGCAATTGCTAAACGCCAATCCGTATTCCGCGTCTGCCTTTATCTTTAAGCCGGCATGGTCCTTTTTAGTTATTAATCCTATTTCAACTGTTTTTCTAATGAAATACATGATCTTCTTGTTCTATGACAATCGACCTAAATAATCCGTCATTAGTTGTTCGCATTTTCCAATAACAAGATAATACCTTGACTTCCCTATGAATAAATTATACAATACTCCTTGTGTAAAATATCGCAGCTTATGTTCACGTCTTTATTCGTTCATTTCATTCCTCA
Source organism: Pradoshia sp. (assembly GCF_051873915.1). NCBI lineage: Bacteria > Bacillati > Bacillota > Bacilli > Caryophanales > Bacillaceae > Pradoshia > Pradoshia sp. The sequence goes on along the minus strand of NZ_JBJEFJ010000033.1, from coordinate 777 downwards.
AGTCATTGAGGTGCATCTCGTAACCCGCTGCTGCTAGGGCGAAGGTGCATGAAAATGAAATGGCAGTAATGTATGTAAACATCGGTTTTTATTTTACAAAAATAAAAACAATCAAGGAGGAGTCTACTTATGGCTCGTTATACAGGTCCATCTTGGAAACTGTCCCGTCGTTTAGGAATTTCCCTAAGCGGTACTGGTAAAGAACTAGAAAAGCGTCCTTACGCTCCAGGACAACACGGTCCTAACCAACGCAAAAAGCTTTCCGAATACGGTTTGCAATTGCAAGAAAAACAAAAACTTCGTCACATGTACGGTGTGAACGAACGCCAATTCCGCACTATCTTTGATAGAGCTGGCAAACTTCAAGGTAAACACGGTGAGAACTTCATGGTTCTTCTTGAATCTCGCCTTGACAACGTTGTTTACCGTTTAGGTTTAGCACGTACTCGTCGTGCTGCTCGCCAACTTGTAAACCACGGTCATATCCTAGTTGATGGACGTCGCGTTGACATCCCATCTTACCGTTTGACTGCTGGCCAAACAATCGGCGTTCGCGAAAAATCTCGCAACCTTGATGTTATCAAAGAAGCAATCGAAGTAAACAACTTCGTACCTGATTTCTTAACATTCGATGCTGACAAGCTTGAAGGAACATTCACTCGTTTACCAGAGCGTTCTGAGCTTCCAGCTGAAATTAACGAAGCACTTATCGTTGAGTTCTACTCTCGTTAATCTGCCCGTTACGAAAAACCATCCCTTTTGGGATGGTTTTTTTGT
>NZ_JBJEFJ010000032.1:0-3455 GCF_051873915.1 Pradoshia sp. | reverse complement strand
ACACTGTTAACAATCTCCAGAAACCCTCTATTCTAAAGGTTTATTTAATCATTGGCTAGATTTTTTTCTTGCATATTCTATACTGCGTGATTCATACTAGTCGTATCATCATATCAGTCAGGTGGGTGAACATGATTAACGTTCGGAAATTATTTAAACGAAAGAAAAAGCGTCGAAACCAATACCTTAATATTAAACAATCAGGGGATACCCTATACATATCAGGACACTTAAATACCCAAACGGATACGGTTTCCGAGCTTTGGTTGAAATGCCGGGAAACAGAAGAATGGTTTTCCGCGGGGGAGATTAAACCTTCTGCTAAATTCCAATTTAAGATTTCTCTAGGAGAGTTGATTGCTAAACTTCCTAATGTCGAATCTTTTTATGATTGGTATTTAACCATTCTAGTACCGGCCAAATCCATTAGTGAGAAACGATTTGAAAAATTAAGCCAATCAGAATCAACTGAAATGGTTCAATGTAATGGAGAAGAAGCCTTTCAATATAAGATTAGGCTTGGCCGTTTTGAAACAACCGATATCCCAAGCCCCTTCTTGCCTTACCATTTTCAAGATCGGAAGGTCATTCCGTTTGTAACAGAGAAAGGTAATCTCTCTCTCAGTGTAGATAAAGAATTGAATCCGTCCGTTCGCCTACAGATTGACGGAGTTAGACGTACCGGCAAAGAATTGGAAGTGTACGGAAAAATCTTTACAAGACATTCAGTCATTCAGCACGGGGATTTGCTATTAAGCAACCGCGCGACTGATGAGGAATGTCAGACAGCCGCTACATTCGAATTAAATCAAGAGGAAACGCGACAAAAATACGGATTGAATCGCTATAGCTATCATGCTATTGTCCCGCTCGGAAAAGAAGGTCATCTCTTAGAGGAAGGCATTTATGATGTCTTTTTGAAGCTCCAACTGAATGATACACCAGAGCCCTACATGGTGAAATTGCATCGGCCGACCTTCCGAGCACGCTACTTTGCACAGGATATTTCCAAATATATTGGGGATAAGGGGATATCCGTCAATCCTTATTACACATTTAAAGCATCGAATCTTGCCCTAGAGATTCTCAGCTACTCTGCGGAAAACTTGAAATATCTTGAGCGTATGATGAAATGGGCATGGCTCCACCGTCTTGTAAACCGTTCAAAAAATGTATGGTTGGTCGGAGAGCGGCCATATAAAGCACAGGATACTGGATATCACTTTTTTAAATATGTACGTGAACAGCACCCTGAACTTCCTGTTTACTACGTAATTGACCAGGAATCACCCGAATTAAAGAACGTAGAGCCACTCGGGAATGTGGTCTATTTCAAGTCGAAAGAACATATCAAATTAAGCTTGATTGCTAAACGGATTATCTCCTCTCATCATGCTGACTATCTATATCCAATTCGGACACAGCGCTTTAAACGGAAGGTACATGCACTAAAGATCTTCCTGCAGCACGGTGTTATGGGAACCAAAAATATGATTGCTAACTATGGGAAGGATGCACCCGGCTTCTACACCGACATTTTTCTTGTAAGCTCAGATTTCGAGAAGGCAATGATTGTGAATGACTTCGGTTATAATCCTGACCAAGTCTATATCACCGGTTTATCCCGATTTGATGAATTATTAGCTGATAATGTCGAGAAGAAACGCCAATTGCTGATCATTCCGACATGGCGTGATTGGATTCTTACGGAGGAGCATTTCCTTGAAAGTGAATACTATCACCGATACAAGGATCTAATCCAAAGTGAAACATTGCGCAAGCTTAGTGAGACCTATAATTTTGAGGTTATTTTCTGTCTGCACCCTAATATGCAGCTTTATACAGACCATTTCCGCGATTCTCCTTATCAAGTCATTTCACAGGGAGAGGTTGATGTTCAGACATTAATCAAGGAAAGCGCCATGATGCTGACGGATTACTCTAGTGTGGGATTCGACTTCAGCTTCTTGCAAAAACCGATTGTTTACTATCAATTTGATCGCAGTCGTTTTATAGGAAAACGTCCATCTCATTTGGAATTAGATGAGGATTTGCCAGGCGACATTACCAATGATCTTGATGAACTTTTGGCATTGATTGAAGAGTATGCATCACATGACTTCGAAATGAAGGATGCTTACAAACAACGAGCCCGCAAGTTCTTAAAGTATTCGGACCGGTCATCCTCTGAGAGAATCTTTAAACTTGCGAGTGACAAATCACTTAAACCAAAGTTATCGTATCGATTACAGAAACAGCCGATAGCGAAAGGTATTGGGAAGAAATTCAGAAAGAGCAAATACTATTTCCCGACTATGAAAGCTGCTTACAAATTGATGCGAACCTTCCTGCCTGTCGATAAGAATTTAATTGTTTTCGAGAGCGGTGTAGGCAAGCAATATGCGGATAGTCCACGGAAAATATACGAAAAGATTCTAGAGGAAAAGCTTCCATACAAGAAAGTATGGATCGTAAACAAAGGCGTCCATTTTAGAGATCCGGATACACTTAAGGTGAAACGTTTAAGCCCTTCTTACTACTATTACTTAGCTAAAGCAGGGTATTGGGTAAACAACCAAAACTTCCCGTCCTATATTAATAAGAGAAAAGAAACAACGTATTTACAAACCTGGCATGGAACACCGCTCAAGAAAATGCTCTTTGATATTGAGCAGGTTCAGGGCCGCCAAGAAGGATATGTTGAACGTGTCAGCGGCGCAATTAAGAACTGGGACTATCTTATCTCCCCAAGTGCCTATGCAACCAAGGCCTTTAGAAGCGCCTTCCATTACGAGGGGGATGTCCTTGAAGTAGGCTACCCGCGCAACGACTTATTCTATCAAGATGGGTTAACCGAGATAGCAGGAAGAGTGAGAGAAAAACTGCAACTACCGACAGACAAAAAGGTCATTCTTTATGCTCCTACCTTCAGGGACAACCAAACAAACGGCGCCAATAAGTTTACATTTGAGATTCCGTTTGATTTGGAAGCGATGAAGGAAAAGCTAGGAGATGAATACATCTTATTGCTTAGACTTCATGTCGTAATCAGCAATAAATTTAAGGTACCTGAAGAGTTAAGCGATTTTGTTTATAATGTTTCCAGCTACTCTGATATCCAAGAGTTATTGACCATTTCAGATGTCCTTGTCACGGACTATTCCTCTGTTATGTTTGATTATGCAAACCTTAAACGGCCAATTCTTTTCTATGTATATGACTTTGAAGAATACCGCGATAATACCCGCGGCTTCTACATGGACTTCGAACAAGAAGCTCCAGGGCCATTGCTTCAGACAAGTGATGAGCTGATAAATGCATTGCATGACATTGATCAAGTTCAGCATGACTATGAAGGAAAATACCAACAGTTCTATGATCGCTATTGCTATCTAGAGGATGGACATGCTACAGATCGTGTTGTGGAAAAGGTTTTCCCTAAAAAACAATCATAA
>NZ_JBJEFJ010000031.1:16530-19199 GCF_051873915.1 Pradoshia sp. | reverse complement strand
GCCTTTTCCTCCAGCTTCGCCGTATTCTTAAAGGCTGTTGCAAGCATGAGCTTCAGACGGTTCATTTGGTTGACGGCAGATTCACTAGCATCATAATCGATTGCTGTAATGTTTGCATCAGGGTATACTTCCTTTATTCCTTTCAGCATTCCTCTTCCCGTCACATGGTTTGGAAGACAGGCAAATGGCTGAACACAAGCAATATTCAGTACACCGCTCTCAATTAATTCAATCATCTCACCTGTGAGGAACCAGCCTTCACCCGCTTGGTTTTCAGTTGAGAGAATGGTTTCAGCTTTCGCAGCAAGCTCATCAATCGTGTGCGGAGAGCTAAACCTCGTGCTATTCTCCAGAGCTTCCTTAAGGGGCTTGCGGAGGCTCTCAATATAACGGATAGCAGCACGGTATACAGCAGCCGATGTGCGGCTTTTCCCTAATTGGGCTGGTCCATCATATGCACAATAGAGGAAGAAGTCTAGAATATCTGGCATGACTGCCTCCCCGCCCTCCTGCTCAATCAATTCGACAATTCGATTATTGGCATCAGGATGAAACTTCACAAGAATTTCTCCAACAATCCCCACCCTTGGTTTATGCGATTCAATGATAGGCAGCCTATCAAAGCTATCTACCATGGAAACGAGGTAATTCCTATAATCCTTCATGCGGAATTTCCTTAGTGACTCCCTGCAGGTCTTGATCCAATTATCCATCAGTTCATTTGTGCTCCCCTTAACTGCCTCATAAGGACGAACGCGATGGACCATCCGCATGAGCGCATCTCCATAAACGGTAGCGGCAATCAGCTTGCGAATCATGGAAGGGCTTATATCAAAGCCAGGATGTTTCTCAAGACCGAGTGTATTCATCGAAATGACCGGCACCTGCCCCATTCCGGCATCCTTCAATGCCCTTCTCAATAAGACGATATAATTCGTTGCCCGGCAGGCACCGCCAGTTTGTGACATAATGAGCGCCGTCTTATTCACGTCATATTTGCCCGACTTCAAGGCATGAACCAATTGGCCAATCGTCAGGATAGCCGGATAGCAGGCATCATTATTCACGTACCGAAGACCTTCGTCTACAGCCTCCTGCGAAACGAGTGGAAGTACTCCTCCTTTATAGCCTTCACTATTTAAGACCGCTTCATATAAAGAGAAATGAATCGGCGACATTTGAGGAATCAGGATGGTGTAATCCTTTTTCATCTCTTTCGTGAATTTCACAGGCTCCTGCGGACGCTTGATTTTCTGAACCGGCTTCACTTGAGCCAGCTCCCGTTCTTTTATAGCAGCCTTTAAGGAACGAATACGAATACGGGCAGCTCCGAGATTATTGATCTCATCAATCTTAATGAGTGTGTACATCTTGCCGCTCTCTTCCAGAATTTCCTCTACCATATCACTTGTGACTGCATCCAGCCCGCAGCCGAAGGACGTCAATTGCACAAGCTCAAGTGACTCTTCCTTCGCGGCCACACGTGCAGCTCTATAAAGTCTAGAATGATACGTCCATTGATTAACGACGCGCAGGTCTGTTTCTGGCTCAGCCAAATGTGCGACAGAATCCTCTGTTAGCACAGCCATATCATAGGTTGTGATTAGCTCAGACAGACCATGATTAATTTCCGGGTCGACATGATAAGGCCTGCCTGCCAGGACGATTCCCTTCTTGCCCGTTTCCTTCAGGTAGGCAATCGTCTCTTCCCCCTTGACGCGAATGTCTCTTTTTGCAAGATCAAGTTCAGCAAGACCGAGCCGGATAGCTGTCTTGATTTCTTTCTTCGGCACATCAGGAAGCGCTTTGGCCATCTCATTAATCAGGGCCCGCTCATTATCAAGGGTCAGGAATGGCTGTACATACGGAATATTCGCTTCCTGAATGGAATCCACATTGACGCGGATAACTTCCGGATAAGAGGTCACAATCGGGCAATTATAATGGTTGGTTGCTTCCTCAGCCTCCTTCTTCTCATATACAACAGATGGATAGAAAATCATGTCCACGCCCTGATCAACCAGATGCTTCACATGACCATGGGACAGCTTCGCCGGGTAACAGGCTGATTCTGAAGGGATGGAATCCATACCAGTTTCGAATAACTTCTTGCTGGATTTTGGCGATAGTATAATCCGGTAGCCCAATTTCGTGAAGAAAGTATGCCATAATGGATAGTTCTCATACATATTCAAAACTCTTGGAATGCCAACCGTACCTCTGAATGCCTCTTCTTCCGAAAGCGGCTCATATTGAAAGATTCTTTCATATTTATAGGTATAAAGATTCGGCAGGTCCGTTTTCTTCCTCGGCTTGCCCGCACCGCGCTCACAACGGTTCCCCGTGATAAAGAAGCGCTTGTCCTTGAAGCGGTTGATTGTTAAGGCACAATTATTGCCGCACCGGCCGCATCGGCTATGGCTGACAGAATAAGTGAAATCATCAAGCTCTGAAAGACGAAGGATTCCGCTTTCGCTCAATCCAGCCAATCGGCTCTGTTCCTTTGCGATGATTGCGCAGCCGTATGCCCCCATCATCCCAGCAATATCGGGCCTGATGACCTCCTTGCCAATGATGTTCTCAAAGGCACGCAGGACTGCTTCATTATAGAAGGTTCCTCCTTGAACGATGATATTCTCTCCAAGCTCCTCTGTATTTCGAAGCTTCAT
>NZ_JBJEFJ010000031.1:0-16430 GCF_051873915.1 Pradoshia sp. | reverse complement strand
GCCTCATTCAGCATGAGATGGTCAATCGCCCCATTTTTGATTTTGATACACTTCATGTCCTGGCCGCCAATATCGAGGATGAAATCAACCTCAGGCAAGAATCTTGCCGCAGCCTTATAGTGGGCTACTGTTTCGATTTCCCCGAAATCAATATTTAAGGCAGCCTTCACCAAGCCCTCCCCATAGCCGGTAACGGCCGACGATATAATGGAGACGTCCTTTGGAATGATCTTATATAAATCTTTCAGCCCATCGATAACTGATTGGAGAGGATTCCCCTTATTGCTCGCATAGAATGTGTAAAGCAGTTCCAGCTCCTCCCCAACTAGCACAATTTTTGTCGTCGTCGAGCCAGCGTCAATCCCTAAATAAGCTCCTCCGCAATAGGAAGCCAAATCTCCCCTCCTTACTTCATTGCGTCCATGACGCTCCCTGAAATCTTCAAGCTCCTGTTCATCCTGGAATAACCTTGGAAGTGCTGCGATATCACTTTCATAGATAGAAGGGTTGTAATCATTGAACTTCTTCACCAAATCAATCAGAAGATAAGAAGGTGACTGCATACCGCACATTGCTGCACCCAAAGCAACAAAATATTGACTGTCCTCCGGGAATACCACATCCTCATCTGAGAGCTTTAATGTCTCAATAAACCGTTGTCTCAATTCAGACAGATAGGTCAGCGGCCCCCCTAAGAATGCCACACTCCCACGAATCGGACGGCCGCAGGCAAGGCCTGATACCGTTTGGTTTACAACACTTTGAAACACTGATGCTGCGATATCCTCTTTCCGTACCCCTTCATTTAATAACGGCTGCACATCTGTCTTAGCAAATACACCGCAGCGGGAGGCAATCGGATAAATCTTCTCATGTCCCTTGGCCAGCTCATTCAACCCTCCCGCGTCAGTCTGCATTAGACTGGAGATTTGATCGATAAATGCCCCGGTCCCTCCTGCACATGCCGCATTCATTCGCTGCTCTATACCACCCTGGAAGTAGATGACCTTTGCATCCTCTCCTCCGAGCTCAATGACAACGTCCGTTGATGGGATATGAAACTCGACGGCCTCTGTACAGGCGATGACCTCCTGAACAAACGGAATGTCTAGACGCTTTGCCATGGACATTCCGCCAGACCCGCTTATATGAATTGTTGCTTCTGCTGAAGGATAGCTGCGCAAGCCCTCCTGGAGCATTTTCACGACTGCTGCCTTCACATTAGAGAAGTGGCGCAGATAATTTTTGTACAGTATTTGTTTATCTTCATCCAAGATCATTAATTTTGCAGTGGTTGAACCAATATCTAACCCAATATGCACACGCATAGAAACATAAAATCCCCTTTCTGAAAATCAAGATATCGTTGTATTGGAGAAAATGATAGGATGGCTGGGATATAAGGATAGGAGTGAAGGCTGTTCAGTTTCCATATTCATTTTGTCCTTAAAATAATTATATTAATATAATATATATAATAGTCAAAATACTCAATTCAATCAAACAAGGAAAAGATCCCCCAACAAATAATGAATACCTATTCATTTGTTGATATTTTTTTCCATTTTTTATGTTATGCTATGGATAATCATTGAAAATAAGCTGTTTTAAAGGAGGAGCTAGAGATGTTTAAGGTGGAAACAAGCTTAAGAGAGAGCAGCCACGCCGGAGTGGATTGTGCTTATGGTGTCGTCTCGCTCCCCGGGACTAAGATGAGTGTATACAGCTTTTACGTGGATGGACTTTTAATCGATACAGGTTCACCTTTCTTACTGAACGATTACATCCCTTTCTTTACGAAGAAACCAATCGATTGGGTCGTTTTAACTCATTATCACGAAGACCATGCAGGCGGGGCTAAATGGATTCAAGATCATTTACATGTTCCCATCTACATACATGAATCCACATCTGCGTCGTGCAGCAAGCCCTTTGATTACCCCGAATATCGCAAGCTTGCCTGGGGAGAGACGGAATCCTTTGAGGCTAAACCGCTCCCACCCTTATTTTCTTCTAAAAGTGAGTCATGGGAAACGATTCATACACCCGGTCATACGAAGGATCATGTCTCCTTTTACAATCATGACCGTAAGGCATTGTTCAGCGGTGATTTATATGTCCTGACTCGAACAAAGGTCATTATTGCTGAGGAGGATATCACCCAAACAATGGCTTCTATCAAAAAGGTGCTTGCTTATGACTTTGAGGAGGTTTATTGCAGTCATGCCGGCTACTTGCCAAAAGGCCGAAAACGGCTGTCTGATAAACTTCAATATCTTGAAGCTATACAGGAAGAAGTCATCCGGCTGCATGATAAGGGTATGGATGTCTTATCCATTAAGAAGGAGCTCTTTCCGAAGCAGTACCCTATTACCATCGCATCGGGTGGGGAATGGGATTCCATTCATATCGTGACATCCATCTTAAATGAAGCTCAGAGGATAACGAGGGAACCATGATTTCATGGCTCCCTTTTCTTCATTTAAGAAATGGAGCCAATAAAGCCATCAACCCTTGATAGCCAAAATAACCGCCAAAGCCCAGGAGTGAGAGCCCCGAGACAATGGAGATTGTCTTCAAGCTCCTTTCATTAAGAAAGCGCCTAAAACTAGTCGCAAGCATAGCCACAAATACATCCCAGCAGGTTAATCCAAGGAAGATCATCGAGGAATAAATAAGCAGGTCCGTTGTCCCTGTCGTTGTGGCCGTTTTCGCCAACACGGACCCATAGATGCCAATCCAGAATAAGATGGAAAGAGGACTTGTAATGGACATTAGGAAGCCTATCCCAAAGGATTTTGCCAATGATTCCTTCTGACGATATCCGCTCAAGCTGAGCGCCCCCGCCTTAACCATTCCTTCCACACCGGAGTATATCAACACAAATCCGCCGAATAGCCACAAGAATATCTGTACAACTGGTATCTCGATGAAGTGCACAAATCCAAGGTAGACAAACAGCATAAAAAGTCCATCAGCCAGCATGGAGCCGACACCAACTGACCAAGCATGCCAAAAGCCATTTTTAATCCCCTTATCTATCCTGGCAGAATTAACGGGCCCTATCGGTGCGGCTAAGGTGATTCCCAAAATAAAATAACTGAATAGAATATGTCCGCTCAAAAAAACTTCACTCCATATCTTCTGGCTTAGCTTGTACAAATCTATGAAGGTAGGCCGGAAACTATACCGTGATTTTTGTGCATGAAAAAACCTCCCCTTTCTGGGGAGGTTACACCAATCTCAATAGGAACTAAATGAAGCTGCATTCAACATAAGCCATTTATCCACTTCACTCTTAACGAATAATTCCTTATCTCCGAATTGGATAAAAGGAAGATGCTGATCTATTTCAACGTGTTCACCTGAAGTCCGCTCCATCGATTGCTGACTAATGAGGACCTCTATCTCTTCCTCTGAGATTAATAGATACTCGGCTAATTCATTCTTTGTCATGACCATACTAGGGCCGGTTGATACGCTGGATGGCTCTGCAGAAGCTGTCTGCACACTTCCATTTCTTGATAAGATGATTGCTGAAGCCAAAATAGAGACGGCAAGAAGGAGAACTGCTCCAGCCATTATAAGAGTATGATTCTTTGTCATCGGACACCCGCTTTTCATTTATTGTAATAATTATCCAATATTCTATCTCCACATACAATGGGTATACGAAAAAACTGCATCCCCAATTGTTAGACATGTCTCACAATTGGGGTACAGTTCAATTACGGTGCTTTAATCAGATACCCTTTTTTATTTCATTAAAGCATACAGCTTCAATAGAGTGAATTCATTAAGCCTGATATCTCAATACAGGTTTACGGGCAGCAAGTGCTTCATCAAGGCGGCTGATGACTGTCGTATGCGGTGCCTCCTGTACGATTTCAGGGTTCTCCTCTGCTTCCTTCGCAATTTGAATCATGGCATCAATAAAACCGTCGAGGGTCTCTTTTGATTCCGTTTCTGTCGGCTCGATCATCATACATTCCTCAACATTGAGCGGGAAGTAGATCGTTGGCGGGTGATAGCCGAAATCAAGGAGCCGTTTGGCAATATCAAGTGCACGGACCCCAAGCTTCTTCTGTCTTCTCGCGCTAAGCACGAACTCATGCTTACAATGCTTATCATAAGGAAGATCATAGTATTCTGCGAGTCTTCTCATCATATAGTTGGCATTTAAAACCGCATATTCCGTTACAGCCTTCAAGCCATCCGGCCCCATTGACCGGATATATGTGTAAGCACGTACATTGATCCCAAAGTTTCCGTAGTATGGCTTCACACGACCAATTGATTGCGGACGGTCATAATCGAGCACATAGCCCTCTTCTTCCTTCACGACCATTGGCTTTGGAAGGAATGGAATCAAATCCTTCTTTACGCCGACAGGTCCAGAGCCAGGTCCGCCCCCTCCATGAGGTCCAGTAAAGGTCTTATGCAAGTTAAGGTGGACTACATCAAAGCCCATATCCCCCGGCCGTGCCTTTGACAAGACGGCATTCAGGTTCGCCCCATCATAATACAGCTTTCCGCCGACACCATGGATGATTTCCGCCATTTCCGTAATTTGCTCCTCAAACAAGCCAAGTGTATTTGGATTTGTCAGCATCAATGCCGCAGTATCCGGCCCTACAACCCTCTTTAAGTCCTCAAGGTCAACCAAGCCATCCTCACCAGATTTCACGGTAATGGTCTGCAGACCGGCCACCGTTGCAGAAGCTGGGTTTGTTCCATGTGCGGAATCTGGGACAATGACCTTCACACGGTCGAAATCACCATTTGCTTCATGGAATGCACGAATCATCATTAACCCTGTCCATTCCCCATGGGCGCCTGCCGCAGGCTGAAGAGTTACCTCATCCATACCCGTGATTTCCTTTAAGTGCTGCTGGAGGTCATACATTAATTCCAGTGCCCCTTGTGCGGCTTCAGCCTCCTGCAGGGGATGCACATGAGCGAATCCCGGGAATCGTGCGACGCTTTCATTAATCTTCGGATTATATTTCATCGTGCAGGAGCCGAGTGGATAAAATCCGGAATCCACCCCATGGTTTCTGCGGGAAAGAGCCGTATAATGACGCATGATATCAAGTTCAGACACCTCCGGCAAATTCGGCTCTTCCTCTCGAATGAATTCATTCGGCAGCAATTCTGAGAGGCTTGCCTCTGGGACATCCAATTCCGGCAGGGAATAGCCAATACGGCCTGGTTTTGTAAGTTCAAATATTAAAGGCTGATCCTGTTTATGCATGGAAATCCCCCAATTCTTTTGCAAATGTATCAATTTCTTCCCGTGTACGCAGCTCTGTTACGGCAACAAGCATACATCCTTCAAGCTCTGGATAATCACGTCCTAGATCATAACCGCCAATAATTCCTTTCTTAAGGAGCAGACGATTCACTTCTTGAACAGATCCATTTACCTTCACGACAAACTCATTAAAGGATGGTCCCTCAAAGGCTATTTTAAGTCCATTTGATTTAAGAGCCTCTTTTGCATAATGAGCCTTCTGGATATTTTGGACAGCCATCTCCTTCACGCCTTGTTTCCCGAGTGCGGTCATCGCAACAGATGCAGCAAGCGCATTTAAGGCTTGGTTGGAGCAAATATTAGAGGTAGCCTTATCCCTTCTGATATGCTGTTCCCGTGCTTGAAGGGTTAAAACGAAGCCTCGCTTGCCTTCTTCATCCACCGTTTGACCGACAAGACGGCCCGGCACCTTCCGCATTAATTTAGTGGTAACGGCAAAGTATCCGCAATGCGGACCGCCAAAGGCTGCAGGGATGCCGAATGGCTGGGCATCGCCAATCACGATATCAGCGCCGAATTTCCCTGGAGGCGTTAATACACCAAGGGATAACGGGTTGCTTGAGACAATCATCATCGCCTTTTGAGCATGAACCAGCTTCTCAACCTCCGCAAGATTTTCAATGCGACCGAAGAAATTCGGATACTGAACAATAAATCCAGCTGTATCTCCGTCTATTTGTTCAGCTAATTTCTCCAAGTCTGTCACGCCATCCTTGCACGGCACAACTTGAAGGTCAATATATTGTCCCTTTGCATAGGTTGCAAGAACAGCACGAGATTCAGGATGAACTGCCTCTGAGACTAGCAGCTTCTTCCTGCGAGTAGACCCAGCGGCAAGCATGGCTGCCTCAGCAAGCGCCGTACCCCCGTCATACATGGAGGAATTGGCTACATCCATACCCGTCAATTCGCAAATCATTGTCTGGAATTCAAAGATAGCCTGCAGCTCTCCTTGCGAAATCTCCGGCTGATAAGGTGTGTAGGCTGTATAAAACTCAGAACGGGAAATGACATGATCAACAATAACCGGCATGTAATGGTCATACACTCCTGCACCAAGGAAGGAGCTATAGCTTTTAAGGTCGGCATTTTTTGCCGCCATTTCAGCTAATTCCTTCAATAGGGCTGACTCTGATTTGGCCGGCTTGATGGCATACTCCCCTTTGAAACGGACATTGGATGGAATATCAGAGAATAGGTCGTCAATTGAATCAACACCAATTGTTTGCAGCATTTCTTTCTCATCTTCGGTAGTCATCGGTAAATAACGGTGGTTCATTTCTGCACTCCTCCTGCTTGCGGACGTTTATAAAATGGGGTTTTGACCACTTTAGCCTTTAATTGCTTGCCGCGAATCTCAACCTTTACTTCTCCATCAAGTGTGGCATATTCACTTTTAATGAGCGCCAAACCAACATTCTTCTTCAAGGTAGGGGATTGGGTGCCTGTCGTGACCTCTCCAATCTGAACACCTCCGGCAATTACCGGATAGCCATGACGCGGGATTCCCCGGTCAATCATCTCGATGCCGACCAGCTTGCGCGGAGCCCCGTTTTCTTTTTGTGCTTTTAATGTTTCTCGGCCAATAAAGTCTCCCTTATCAACTTTGACCGCAAAGCCGATTCCTGCTTCTATCGGGGTAATATCCTTCGAAAGCTCCTGTCCGTAAAGCGGCAGTTTAGCCTCAAAACGAAGAGTATCGCGTGCTCCCAGACCGCATGGTATAAGACCGATACGCTCGCCTGCTTTCAGCAGTTCCTTCCAAAGTCCTGCCGCATCCTCGCTTCGGCAGTACAATTCAAAGCCATCCTCCCCTGTATAACCGGTCCTAGAGATCAGCACGTTCATTCCAGCGACCTTCACATCCTCATAAAAGCTGAAGAAGCCTAAGCTTGTTAAATCTGCCTCTGGAGCAAGGGGCTGCAGAACCTCTTCTGCAAGCGGTCCCTGCAAAGCGAGCAGGGCGATTTGTTCAGAAATATTTTCAAGCTCTGCTCCTTCAGTCAAATGGGACGTCAGCCATTCAAAATCTTTGTCAATATTTGAGGCATTCACTACAAGGAGATAGTCATCCTCAGCCTTCTTATAAATAATTAAATCATCGACCGTTCCGCCATCCTCATAGCAGAGAGCTGTGTACTGCGCTTTACCTGCTATCAATTTACTCACATCATTGGTCACCATTTTTTGAAGAAACGGCAGTGAACCTGCTCCCTTGACTGTAAATTCACCCATATGGGAGACATCAAAAAGGCCCGCCTTCGTTCTAACTGCCTCATGCTCATGCTTGATTCCCGAAAATTGCACAGGCAGCTCCCAACCGCCAAAGTCAATCGTCTTTCCGCCGTATTCCCCATATACTGAGATCAGCGGAGTTTGCTTTAACTTCTCCATCCTCTACCTCCCAATGATTCGTATAATCCCTTTTCAATCACAGAAAAAAGGACAGAAACCAGCCCTAATTTTAGGAAATGGTCTCTGTCCTGATACCTGAAAGTTTACCGCATACATCCTGCGTTTCCCCTTTGGTGGCCTCATCTAGTTAAATAGTGAAAGCACTCTCCAGAGTTGCGTCCAGCAAGTGTTCTTTTGCCTGAGAGATTCACGGTCTCAGCCGTTTGCTCCTTCGGCGCCGCAGCCTGCGGTCTCTCCCCTTGCCTTCATTCGCTCATATTTTTATGTAATTGGTTCATACTAAACATCATGCAAAGGGATTAGACTATTATCAAAATAATCTAACAAGATAGTTATATCCTATCATCAAGAGGAACATTGTGGCAAACGTAAACCTCCGCTTGAAGAGGAATTGCCCAAGCTTACTATAAGGAAAGACGGGGTCAGCCATGAGCAATATTCCAGATATTCATTTTGAAGATGGGTGGGAAACAGAGCTTGAAGAGAGAATCAATGAAGATGGACCTTGGTCAAGCTATTCTCTTTTTCGACTTAGCATCGAAGCTGAAAAGCAAAATCTAATACCAGATTTCACTGGGTTAATCGGACCGAAGCATCTTTCGGGATTCACTCCTCTCCCCCACCAGCTCGAAGCAGCAACAGAAGTAATCGAGCGCATGAACGGAAAAGCCATCTTAGCCGATGAGGTCGGTCTTGGAAAGACAATAGAGGCAGGGCTTATTTTAAAAGAGTACATGATTCGAGGACTTGCACGAAAAATACTCATCTTAGTTCCTGCTTCCTTGGTCTCTCAATGGGGAACAGAGCTGAATCAAAAATTTCATATTCCAGCCTGCATTTACCGCAAGGGCTATGGGTGGGATGGAGATATTCTCATAACCTCCATTGATACAGCCAAACGGGAGCCACACCGGTCTGCCATTCTTGAACAATCCTATGATTTGGTCATCATTGATGAAGCTCATAAATTAAAAAACAATAAAACCAAAAACTATGAATTTGTTCAAAAAATCCAAAAGAAGTTCTGCCTGCTGCTGACAGCTACGCCTATCCAAAACAAGATTGAGGAAATTTTCTACCTTGTTTCCTTGCTGAAGCCAGGCCATCTTGGCAGTTATACGAGCTTCAATGAGCGATTCTCCGCCAAAAAGCGTTCCTTGAAGGATGATGCCTACCTGAAGGAATTAGTGAACCGAGTCATGATTCGTAATAAACGCCAGGAAACAGGGATTGAATGGACAAGCAGAAAGGTAGAGTCGGTCTTCATTGAATTCTCCGAGAAGGAGAGAGCCCTTTATGATGCAGTCGCCTCCTTCCGTGAGGCTTTGCCGGAGAAAATGAATACCGGCTTCTCCTCCCTGATTCTTCAGCGGGAGGCCTGCAGCAGCCGAGAAGCTGTCTACTTTACGCTTCGCAATATGCTTGAGAAATATCCAGATGCCAGCGAGGCCTATAAGCAGAAGATTCATGAGCTGATTGGCAAGGTAGAAGAGGTGAATGTCAACTCGAAGGCTGAAAAAGCATTAGAGCTGATCAAGAATATTAATGATAAGGTCATTATCTTTACAGAATACCGTGCTACTCAGCTGTATTTGCAGTGGTTCCTCAAGCAAAACGGCATTACATCTGTTCCTTTCCGGGGCGGTTTTAAGCGCAGCAAAAAAGACTGGATGAGAGAGCTCTTCCAAAAGCAGGCACAGGTGCTGATTGCGACAGAAGCCGGCGGCGAGGGAATCAATCTGCAATTCTGCCATCACATCATCAATTTCGACCTGCCATGGAATCCTATGCGGCTTGAACAGCGAATCGGGAGGATACATCGCCTCGGCCAGACTGAAGATGTACGCATTTATAACTTTTCCGTCAAAGAAACGGTGGAGGAGCATATTATGAAGATTCTCTATGAGAAGATTCAATTATTTGAACGGGTCGTCGGCGAACTAGATGATATTTTAACAAGGCTCGAGGTCAAAAATCTTGAAGAGCATTTAACTGATATTCTTGCCAAGTCGAAGACTGAGGGAGAAATGAAAATCAAGATGGACAATCTCGCTTCCATGATTGAATTTGCGAAGCGGGTGAAAAAGGAGGAACCTGCAAGTGCAGCAAGTGGAAATCCATAAATTCCTGACAGAATTCTTTCAAGCAAACCATTGTGAAATCACCGAACAGGGACCAGGGCATCTCATCGTCCAATTGACAATCGAGATGGATAAAGAGCTCATGAATAGGCCATTTTACTGGCATTATCTTGAGAAGACCGGGGGAATTCCAAATCCGATGAGCTTAACGCTCATTACTGACCAGGAGCTGGCGCCGGAAGGGCTGAAGGGGGACTTCATTCACTTCGGCTCTCCTAGACTGCATCAAATCTTCACGCTATCGAGGAAGCTTTCACGTCATATCCGGCTTTTTGAGAAAATCCAGGTTTCAAACGGACAAGCCCCCTTATTTCCCTGGCTTTGCCTAAATGTTAACATCTCCTATGAATGTGACCGTAAAAAAGATCAGCTTCATTCCATTGGGCTGAACTTAATCAACGGAACAATCCTAGAGGATTTTTATGACACGGTGCAAAGAGTCGACCTTACACCAAAAATACCGGATTATACTTTCACACTTTCACCAATCATCCGCTATCAAAGCGGGATTGGCCGCTTGAAAAGTCATATGCAAATGAAGGTCACTCAGGACAATCATTCCTGGGCAGCTGAAGCCATGGAGCGATGGAACAAGGATTTGGCCTTATTAAATCATTTCTATGAAGACAAGCTTGAGGAAGAACGAGAATCCTATGAGGCGGAAAAGGAAGCGCTGAAACTTCAATATGAGCCGCGCATTCATGTTAGAATCATTAACGGTGGATTGTTTTATTTAACAAAGGATGCCATCTAGCTTATAGAGAAGCATGCGGCAAAAGAAAAAAGCCCCTGCGCTGCAGAGGCTTTTCTAATTCCGCTTAAAGAGCATGCCGATTGATAAAGGGATTATGCCAAACCAATGGCTTAATAATGGAGGCCTTGTTCCCTTATGGCTCTTCTTCTGCTCCTTGCGAATTTCCTTTGGCTGATCCATGTAGCTCAGCCATTCGACGGTTAAATATTTTACATAATCATTCGTTTTCATGTGTAATCACCCACCTATCAGTTTCACCAGGTGAGGAATGATTTATACATGACTTTCCGCCAATCGTGACATAATCTCCCCGATAATTTCATCCGGACGCTTGCCTGTTGTATCAATCCGAATATCCGCCGTCATTTCATACAAATCCTTGCGTGCATCATACAGCACTTGAATGCGCTCTGCCTTATTTCCTCCAGCGAGAAGGGGTCTTGTCTGGTCTGATTCCAGTCTTTTCAATATTTCATCTGTGCTGGCCTCAAGCCATACGATGATGCCGTTTTTCTTCATATGTGCCCTATTTTCGCTCCGAAGTACGACTCCGCCTCCGGTCGCGATAACATGGTTATCGGATGGAAGCTGCATAAGTGTCTGCTGTTCCATATCCCTGAAGCCCTGCTCCCCTTCTTCTTCGAAAATACGGGGTATACTTTTCCCTGCATTTTCAACGACGGCGTCATCGCAGTCTGTCACTTGCACCTTCAATTGCTCACCCAATGCTTTTCCGATTGTTGTCTTACCTGTCCCCATGAATCCAATTAAATAGATTGCCTTCATCCGTATTGCTCCTTATAAGTTCTCCGTTCCGCTCAGAACCTTTTTCTTTGACGCTGAGTACATAATCGAGCTTTCGCGCACTGTCTGATCTGTCGTAATCGTTAAAATGATTTGGTATACGCGCTCTCCCTGCGGAATAATCTGATACTTTATTTTCCCATTATAATAGAGCCATTCGCCATTTGTCTCCTTTGAAAGCCCGGAATCAGCGATTCTAATGGCTTCTTTTGTACTAACGGTAAGCAAAAAGGAATAACGAAGTCCATTCATTTGAAGGGCATGGTAATTCACCTCATTCTTAAATGAACCCGCCGCAAGCAGACAGATAACAAATATCACGGTGAAGAATAAGAGGGAGACTGGCAAGAACATCCCTTGCTCATCATAAAGACGGCTCATAGATATAGCGTTTATAGATTTTTTTCTCAAATGTCCCGCCATTCTGCTTTTGAACTCTGACAAGCAGTTCATCGCCTTTGATTTGAAATGAATAATCTTTCACATTTTGCAGAATTACCTCATGTCCCTCTCCTCCAACTCTCCGGCGGATAATGGTCAAATAGGGCTCATATGTCATTTTTTCTGCTCCTATTTGCAGAGAAAGAATTCTAGGGTTTGGTACATTCCATGCGCTTGCCTGTTGAATTTCCCTGTCGAGCTGCCTGATAAAAATAGTCCATTCCATCCTTTCTACCGAATTTTCCTCTGCCTCGTCCCATTTATTCAGCGACAAAAGAGCCGTGGTCATAAATAAGGCTAGCAAAGAGAAAAGTCCTACAGCAAATAGAACCTCAAGCAAGGTAAAGCCCTTATCTCCCTGGTATCCTTTCACATAGTGATTTTTCCTTCTTGCCTGAAGCAGCATAATCCACACAATAGACATCCCCTTTGAGATGAAACGTGTACAAGTCACCGTTCATTCTTCTCTCTCCTGTTATAAGGGGTTCCCCCAAGTATTGAAAAGCCTGTAGGCCTTCAAATAACCGGCCAATCGCTTCTTCCTCTCGCATGAGATCAGCTTTTTGGATAATCATGCCTGTGTAAATTGGTAAAAGAAACCCTGCTGCCAAGAGAATAATGGAGAAGGATAAAAGCCCGTCCAGCATGGCAAATCCTTGATCTCTATATTTCTGTGAAATAAAATCTCCCCCTTCCGAGCTGGAAGATTAGCTTATAGACGGGGATGTTCTCTTCATTGGTGAAATAGATTGTCGTCGGGTTTTGAATATGACCGAGGAAAGTGTACCTAATTGTGATAGGGTCATCTCCTATAAATTTCATGGTTCGGGGCTGGTAGGAAGTAAACAGCGTTCCATACCCATTGGCCACAGCACTGTATTTATTGTCATTTGTTTGAATTCGGAAGGATACATTTATGCGCTTTTCCATCGCAAACATTTGGGCATAATACAAATCTTTCTTCACTTGGCGGATATAGGCATGTCGTTCGTATACTTCAAGCATTTTCGAGCCGACGACACTCCCAACCGCCAGCATAAGAGACAGACAGCTCAGCACAAAAAGGGCTTCTATTAGCGTAAATCCACGTTCAGAACGAATCATTCTTAACTTTTGGCTTCTTCTACACTGCCATCAGCATTAATCACAATATCATTTCCTCCTGGACACGAACCTCCATCCTTTATATATCCTCCACTGATTAATTCTGCTTTTGACGGAGTCTTATTTTCTTTTAATTTATAAGACTGAATCTGTCCTTCTACCATCTTAATATAAGCTTCACAGCCCTTCTTATTGACGGCCTCCTGATTCTTGACAATGCTCGGAACCGTGATAATCAAGAGCACGGAGATCACAAGCATCACAATCATCATTTCAATCAAGGTGAAGCCTCTTTCATTTAACATTTTTTTACCCTTATTCATTGATACACCCTCCTATATGGAATTCATTAGCGAAATCATCGGCATTAAGATTGCCAAGTACAGCAGTATGACCAACAAAGCCACTAGCCCAAACATCAGCGGCTGAATCGTTTTTAATGATTTTTCCGTCATCCCTTCCATTTCCTTCAACACTAAACGACTGTAATACAGCAGTTCTTCCCCGAGAAGACCGTTTTTCTGTCCATGACTGACGATTCGCACAAAGTCTTCCTTAAACACCGGTATCTCCCGGCAAATAAACTCAAGTGCATCTCCTGCCTTTAATTGGTCCATCATTTGCGCTGCTATCTCCCTGACAAGCTGCTTTGGATCCTCCTTCATCATGAATTCGAGTGCATCCAATACAGACAGTCCTCCTTGCAAAAGGGAGCCCAGCTGGATAGAGAAATAATAGGTAATCGATAATCGTCGGTATTGTCGAATAAAGGGGGTTTTCATAAAGAGAGTTTCCTGTTTCAATTTAGGAAGCTTCTTTAAATAATACTGATGAAGAATGGTTAGGAGAATACAAGCCAAAGCGATCAAGACAGGAGAATAACGGACGAGGCTGGATAAGAATCCAGCTGCCTCCATAAAAGGATTCGTACCTAGATCATAATCCTCATACATTTGTGAAAAGCGGGGAAAGAGATAGGTTGTAAATAGTTGAAGCAAGCCAAAGGTAAATATAAAGAGAAACACTGGATAAATCAATAAATTTTTGAGCTTAGCCCGGTCCTCGCATTTCTTCTGCCAAATACGGCCTGCCTCTTTTAAAGTTGATGGCAGCTGTCCATTCTGCTCACCATAAGACACAAGTCCAACCAGCTCCTGTTCAAAGGAAAGCCATTCGAGGAAATCGCGAAAGGACCGCCCCTCCTTAAGCAGGTTCATGGAATCCTTTAAATCCTCCTGATTGTTCTTTTTACTATGAAGCATAGAAAATTCAATGCCCTCATAAAGACTAAAACCATTTTCAAGCAAATCTCCCAGTTCCGCCAAGAATCTTGCCTGTTCCCGCCCCTTCCATTTGCGGCTTCGCTCAAGTTTCATGAACCCACCTCTCAAATTCTTTCTCTCTCACAAATCCGTAAGCCACAGCACGTCCAATAATGGAGGGCAAATCCTTATAAGCAAAACCTATTTCCCTTCCTTCAATGGATCCCCAGACTTTCGCAAGCTCTGTACCATAAATCAATTCATGCACACTCACACGATCACGATTTCTTGTCATTAAGCAATAGGGAGAGCAGTCTCCTTCACAGTAAGGACAATCCAATTCTAAAAGACGCTGTGTTGTTACAGCCAGAAGTGTTTGTTTCACCTCTTCTTGGTCAACGCCAAATTCAAGCAGGCGCCTTACAGCACCTATACCATCCTTTGCATGCATGGTACTAAGAATCAAATGCCCCGTCAAAGCTGCCCGCACAGCTATCTTTGCCGTTTCCGCATCCCTGATTTCCCCAATCATAATAATATCCGGGTCATGGCGAAGCGCGGCCTTTAACCCGATAGAATAACTGATTCCGGCCTTTTCATTAATCTGGACCTGTATGGCATCCTCTGATTGATGCTCAATCGGATCTTCAAGCGTAATAATATTTCGGTTAATGGCGGTTTTGGCATGGTGGAGCATGGAATAGAGTGTGGTGGTTTTTCCGCTTCCAGTCGGTCCGCAAATCAAGAGCAGACCATGAGAATGACGGAGCATAGAAATGAGTGTGGCTGAAGTTTTTGGAAATAAGGAGATTTCATCAATCGGGAGAGTTTGCAGATTGGGGATGATACGAATGACGAGTGATTCCGCATGAGGAGTAGGAAGAGTAGAAAGTCTGAGCCCAATCCATCTCTTTGCGATAAACATGGTCAAGGCACCTGACTGTGGCCGGCGTTTCTCACCGATGTCCATGCCAGCCATGAACTTGAAATGAGAAACCAGCCGATCCGCTCGTTCTTTTTGATAGCTTCCTCCTGAAAACAGGCGATTGTGAATACGGTAATAGAGATGCGTTTCCTTCCGGCTCGGAACGATATGAATGTCAGATGCCTTAAAGGAAACCGCCTCACTCACAACCTTATCTGCTAAATGATCAATAGACAGCAATAATTCTTTCACCTCCTTCTAATGTCGTATATAGGTAATTAGACATCCCCTTCAAGAATCCTTCTTTTTTCCTAAATCTTTTTTCTGCAACAACATTGTGAAGATGTGAACAAAATTCAACATCGCCTCCTCTGTCACATGATTGCCAAAAACACCAACCATGTCCAAACCACCTCCGTACTATAATAAAAGTAACAATAAGGCTGCGAGGTGGACAGAATGGAACAAACATTGAAAGTGACAAATGTCTTATCAGATCCAACCAGGTATTACATCTATCAATATATTACAAGAAGGCATAAGGATGTATCTGTCATAGAGGTCGCTGAGCTGTTCGATATACACCCAAATGTAGCACGCTTGCATCTGTCAAAGCTTGAGGATGTTCATATGTTAGTTTCCGATACACGAAAAACAGGAAAAGGCGGGCGTCCCCGTCGATTTTACCGGCTCTCCGATGAACTCATCCAATTAAATTTCCCTAACCGAGATTATTTAACATTAGCTAAGATGGCTCTGGAAACGATGATTGAGATGGGAGATGCAGGAAGTGAGGCACTTTATAAGACCGGCGAGAAATTCGGCAAAGACATGGCGTTCCAATATGCGAAAACGATTGATGAGGATCCTCAGAATCTATCATTCGATCATAAGCTCGCCATTTTGAAGGAAGTATCCGATAAGGCCGGCTTTTCACCTGAGTTCGTTATCCCGCCTGACCAGACGGATATTCAGTTCAAGGTATTTAACTGTCCGTTCAAAGAACTAGCTGCAGATCACCAGGAAACTGTGTGCGGCGCTCATCATGCGTTCATACGGGGCATGTTCAATGCATTATTCGAATCTGTTAATCTAGATGCTGAAGACAATATGATCAGCGGCTGCTCTGCCTGCACCTATCGTGTTCATACAACCCAATAATATCGCTGTGTCATCCCCAGAATTTTATGATAGTTTACAATCTTTAACAATATCCTTATAATGTATTTGATGGACTTTATTAGGGGATGGGAGGTTAGCAAATGGACAG
>NZ_JBJEFJ010000030.1:0-3496 GCF_051873915.1 Pradoshia sp. | reverse complement strand
CACTTGCCGGAGCATCTAAAAGAAGGCGCAAGAAGCGAGATAGTTGATGCGACCTGCCCGTGCACCTGAATGAAGGTGCAGGTTCTAAATATTATGGTTTTTCTTCAATATAGAAAAATACAGCTGAAGGAGCGGCTCCAGATGGAGCCGCTCCTATTTCATTTGATGATTTTCTCATTAGATTTAGACAGCATCTTCTTGCATCGACTTAATGTTGAGGATGTTCCATATTCCAGACAACAATCCCGTCTTCCGTTTTAATGCCCGTCAGGAGTACACGATCCCCATTAGTGAATTTCTTTTCGATATTCTCTTCTAATAAAGGACCTCTAAGCTGATAGGCTGCGGCAACTTGCTTGGGCAATGTGACTTCGATCGTATGTGAATCCGCCATGCCTGAATATGTACCCTCTATGTACTGAACTAGCTCACCTTGCTTATGTGTATAAATAATAGCTATATCTATGATTTTGTTCTGTCCGTTTTCATCTTGATAATAGTAGAGAACGATGCCATCCTCATCAGAAAGATTCTTTACCACTGATTCACATTTTGTGTTTCCCTGGCAATGAAAAGTTTTCGTCTTCCCATCTAAATCAACCTCAATGGTATGATTATCGGCTAATCCTATTACTTTTCCTTGTGCTTCTTTATAGGTAATGTCCTGTGAGGATGCCGCTAGAGAAGAAGAGGTTGAATCGGATTTTGAAGCATCCTTTGCCCACGAAAAGCTATCTCCCCAATTTGATAGGGAAAATCCTAGATACAGGCAGCCAGCTATCGTTAATAGTACCCCCATCTTAAGGAAACTGTTTCTGATTTTTTTTTGCCTTTTCTTTTTTTGACGTGCTCTTGTCACTCTCATTCTTTTATTGACCCTCCCTTTTACTATGGAACGGAAAAAATCCCATCCTTATAATAATTTGTTCTTTTTTCCTTCTATATGTCCGTCAGAGATAAAAAATTATTATGAAGTAGTAGCCTAGTGGTTCATTTAATGAAGTGTGTTATAGATATTTCAATAGTATGGGTGAAAAACGTGCCCATTATCCTGCCGATAAAAAATGACTACCTCTTTTACTCATGGCAGGCATAGCTCTAACAAAAACGCTGGTTATCAATGTAGATTATTCAATCAAACCTTTTTGAAATAAACATGGAATATATTATACTGAATTCGAGATGTTTTAGGGCTGGCACAAACAAAGGGATGGTGGAAAACCATGATTGATTATTTTGCTAAAGGAAAAGATGAAAAGGCTCCTACGCTGTTTATGCTCCATGGAACCGGTGGAACGGAACGGGATCTTCTTCCCATTGCGGAGCACCTTTCTCCGGCATCCTCCGTGTTAAGTGTGAGAGGAAATGTTCTTGAACACGGGATGCCGCGCTTCTTTAGAAGACTTGCAGAAGGGGTATTTGATGAAGAGGACTTGAAGTACAGGACAAAGGAGCTTCGGGATTATTTGGATGAGGCAGCTGTTCGATATGGGTTTGATCGTCACAATGTGGTTGCGATTGGTTATTCCAATGGGGCTAATATTGCCGCAAGTCTATTATTCCACTACGAGAACGTACTCGCTGGAGCCATTCTGTTTCATCCGATGGTACCAATCAGAGGAATCGAATTACCTGATTTGACTGGCCTTCCTGTTTTTATTGGAGCAGGAAAGAATGATCCTATCTGTCCTCCGGAGGAAACAAGCGAACTGGAACGAATACTTTCCGCACAACAGGCTGATGTCACTGTCCATTGGGAGAACTCTGGGCATCAGCTGACATATGCTGAATTAACTGCCGCGGCAAATTGGTTTGGGAAGAGATTTTCTTGAAGGGGGGAATAGCATGATTTCCTTAGATCCAACTACTATGGGCGAGAGAGAAAATTATAAGTTTTTGACGGGAACGATTGTACCGCGCCCGATAGCGATTGTTTCCTCGATTTCGAATGAGGGAGTCGTTAATATTGCACCGTTCAGCTATTTTACGATTGTAAGTGCAAATCCGCCAATGATTGCTGTCTCGGTTCAAAGAAGGGATGGCCATAAGAAAGATACTTCCCAGAATATATTGGATTCACGTGAGTTTGTGGTCCATATCACGGATGAGTTGAATGCAGTGGATGCCAATCAGACAGCGGCAGAGCTTCCGTCCAATGTAAGTGAATTAGAAGTGTCAGACTTTAAGCTGACAGAGAGTGAAACAGTTCGTGTACCTGGGATTACCAATGCAAAGGTAAGGATGGAATGCACGCTTTCTAAGGCGATTCCTCTTGGGGGACAGGTAGCAGATGATGCTAGCTGTGATCTGATTATTGGAAATATTACGCGGTATCATATTGACGAATCGATTTATGAGAATGGAAGAATTAATATAGATGAATTAAGACCTGTCAGCCGTCTTGCCGGCAATCAATATATGAAGCTAGGAGAAAAATTTATTCTGGAACGACCGAAATGAAATGTATAAAGAGACCGTATCTTTTATAAAGGATACGGTCTTTTTTTGGGTCTATTAGCCTGAAGGGCGATAAGGAATGCTTAAAATAAGGTATTAGTTTTACTTATCACAAAGAAGAAAAGTGTCAAATTATCTAAAATAATTACAAAATATCGAAATACTAGAAGGAATTTGAATGACCATTCAGAATATATATCATTTATACGAGTGGTTGCGCTTTCATAACCACCATGACATAGATATTTCGGACAAACTGGGGGTTAGATATGAACGAATATGGCAGCGGAAATCGATTTTCCGAACTTAGACAGCGAAGGGGTTTCTGGGTATCGATTATCGCCGTATTACTGGTTCCACTCTTATATGGCTTGATTATGCTC
Source organism: Pradoshia sp. (assembly GCF_051873915.1). Lineage (NCBI taxonomy): Bacteria > Bacillati > Bacillota > Bacilli > Caryophanales > Bacillaceae > Pradoshia > Pradoshia sp. The sequence goes on along the minus strand of NZ_JBJEFJ010000030.1, from coordinate 656 downwards.
ACTCCAAGCTGGGGCCCGTATGATAATCTGTCTAATTTGCCTGTGGCAGTCGTTAATAATGACGCAGGAACTGTAACAGACGGGAAGGAAGTAAATGTAGGAAGAGATTTAGTATCCAAACTGAAGGAAGGCAATGACTTAGGCTGGAGGTTTGTCAGCAGCAGCCAGGCACAACGCGGACTAAAAGATAATGATTATTATATGGTGATCGAGATTCCAGAGGATTTCTCGAGGAAAGTTGCGACAGTCATGGATGAGAATCCAGAAAAGCCTGAGTTAAAATACACGCAAAATGAAGGCCTTCATTTCATTGCGGCCACAGCCACGAACTCAGCTATCGAAAAGATAAGCAATCAGCTTTCAAACACGATTACTGAGACTTATACGGAAACCGTCTTTGCTTCCTTAGGGGATGTCGGAGAAGGCTTTTCCGATGGTGCAGCTGGTGCCAAAAAATTAAATGACGGATCTAAGAAGCTTCACGACGGAACGGGCACATTATTGGGCTCTTTAACTGGTAAAGCAGGAGACATCAATAAGCTGGCAGACGGGGCGAACCAAGTCGCTGACGGAAATGCACAGGTAAATGCAGGCTGGGGAACAGCGGTACAGGGGTCTGGCCAGTTGGCAAATGGAGCCGGTCAGTTAGCGGCTGG
>NZ_JBJEFJ010000029.1:0-19237 GCF_051873915.1 Pradoshia sp. | reverse complement strand
CCCTGGGCATTGCCACGCTTCTCCCATTTCTTCCCCACCCTTCACTCCTCTTGCAAGAAGCACAGAAAAGAGTGCCTATACACCCCCCTCCGCACTTTTTTATCATAAGCCGGTCTCCTCTTGCATAATTTTCATTAGTGAGCATGCCTTTTTTTCTTTAAGAAATTGACTTCATCATACTTAGATCATCAGAAAAGAGGTGCTTCGAGACTTGGCTGTTATCCAGTACACTGAGGAAGATGTTAAGTTGCTCGCCCGGTTGATGAGGGCTGAGGCAGAGGGTGAGGGTGAACTTGGGATGCTGATGGTGGGGAATGTGGGAGTGAACAGGGTCCGGGGTGAATGCTTGGATTTTGTGAATATCCGATCGATTCCGCAGATGGTTTTTCAGAATCCTGGGGGGTTTGAGGCGACACAGAAGGGTTATTTTTACCAACGGGCCCGAGAGAGTGATATTCGTTTGGCGAGAAGGGTGATTAATGGGGAGCGGTTTCATCCGGCTACGTATTCGCTTTGGTTTTTCAGGCCGGAGGGCAGTTGTCCTTCCCAGTGGTATGGTCAGTATAATTCTGGTCGTTATAAGAACCATTGCTTTTTTGCTCCTGTCGAGTCCGAGTGCCCGACTGTTTTTGATTAATAATTGTGATAAAAGGAGGATTCATTTATGCAACAACCCGGTTCACCATCTTATGGGGGAGGCGGTCCTTTTAACGGAGGATACCAAGTTCCTTACAATCCTTATATGGCCCAGCAGAACGGGGCGCCGAGGCAACAGCAGCAGCCTCCTAGCGGGTATCCGCAGCAGGGGCAGATGCCGCAGATGTCTCAGATGCCTCCGTCTGGTTCTCCGTTCCAGACATCGCCGGCGCCAAATGCCGGCGGGTCTGCCAGCCCGCCTACTGAGCAGCAGTCATATATTGAGAATATTTTGCGCTTGAATAAAGGGAAATTGGCTTCGGTGTTTATGACGTTTGAGGGTGCGAAGGAGAATAATACGAAGCTGTTTAAGGGGATTATTGAGGCAGCCGGCCGCGATCATTTGATTTTGAGTGATCCGCAGACGGGAATGCGTTATTTGCTTCCGCTGATTTACTTGGATTATGTGTCCTTTGATGAGGAGATTGAGTATGCACCAGAGTTCGGAGGCCTTCCGAGGTAGCATTCGGAGGGGTCTGAAGATATAGACAAGGGCACCTTCCTCACAGAGGAGGGTGCCCTTTCCTTCTTAGCTGTATTTGTAAACAGCGACAATCATTAATACCCAGGATGCGATGAAGGCAACGCCTCCGAGCGGCGTGATCATTCCGAGCTTCGAGATACCGCTCACGCTTAGGATGTAGAGGCTTCCGGAGAAGAGAATGATACCCGCGAGCATGACCCATCCGGACCAGCTTAGTAATTGATGTGAGGATAGATGATTCCATAGTAGGCCGATGGCGAGCAGGCCTCCTGCATGAAACATTTGATACTGGACACCTGTTTGCCAGGTTTCTAGATATTTGTCTGCTATTTTCCCCTCAAGGCCATGGGCGCCAAATGCTCCTAGTGCCACGGCCAGTGCTGCGTTGATTGCAGCGATGATGATGAATGTCTTCACCTGCTTTTCTCCCCTTTATCAATAGTCTAGAAGTCAAATAATGAATCACCATTTGCGTCTTCCATGCGAACCGGCTGTTCGTTTGGAAGTGAGATGGTTTTTGGCTGTGTGATTGGCTGCTGGACGATTGGACGATAGCTCTCTTGTACAGGAGCTGACCGACGCTGTTCTGGTGCGAGCATGAGCTCCATGAGGCTTTTTGCCGCGATTATGTAGCCCTTTTGCTCTTCTCCGCTTGTTTGTTTGGCCTTCCGAATGAGCTCTTCTGCTTTCGAAAGGACGGCTTCTGATGTGATTTCCATGCACTCACCCCCGCTTCGCTTTCATCATACCATAGGAGGGTTCTGCGGCGCATTTGGAAGGGACCAGTCTATTTCGCCGCGGCCGTCTGCTTTAAGGAGCTCATTGGTTTTGGAGAAAGGCTTGCTTCCGAAGAAGCCGCGATGAGCGGAGAACGGGCTAGGATGGGCAGCTGTCAGGACATGATGCTTCTTCGTATCAATCAGCGGTAACTTGGATTGAGCAGGCTTTCCCCATAATAGGAATACGACGGGCTCCTCTTTTTCATTAAGTGACTGTATGACGGTATCTGTGAAGGTTTCCCAGCCTCGGCCTTTGTGGGAATTGGCTTCTCCCTTCCGAACGGTGAGTACGGTGTTCAAGAGAAGCACGCCTTCATCGGCCCAACTCTTCAAATAGCCATCAGCTGGTATTGGCAGTCCGAGGTCACTGTGCAGCTCCTTGAACATATTGCGCAGCGACGGCGGCACCTTGACCCCCGGCTGGACAGAGAAGCTTAGGCCATGTGCTTGATTTGGCCCATGGTAGGGGTCCTGTCCAAGCAGAACGACCTTCACTTGTTCATAACTCGTGTAATGTAGCGCATTGAAGATATCCTCTTTTTTTGGATAAATGCTCTTATTCTCATATTCTTCTTTTAGAAATTGGCGAAGTTCAAGGTAATAGGGCTTCTCAAATTCTTTCTCGAGTACACTCTGCCAATCATTTTGGAAAATTGGTTTTTTCATTTTCATCATCTCCCCTGCTATCTTACTAAATACGTTACGCCCGATTCTACCCTTGATGTTTACCCCATTGTTCTCCGGGATATATACATAGTGTGGAAACAATGTTAACAGATACCAAAACACAAGGAGGACGATTTGATGTATTCCGTACATGTTGTAGAAAATTCGGTACAAGCAAAAGCTAAAATAGAGCAATTAGTGGCAGAAGGCTACTCTAAAGATCATGTTTATGTATTTGCGCACGATAAAGATTTTTCGAAGGACTTAACAGATGCAACTGATTCTGGCTCTGTCGGGTTGAAGGAAACCGGCCTTTTCGAAACAGTCGGCAACCTATTCAAATCCCGCGGTGATGAGTTGCGCAGCAAATTCATGTCACTCGGACTTTCTGAAATGGAAGCAGGCCAATACGAGGAAGAATTGGATAACCATAAAGTTGTCGTTGTAGCCTCCAACCAAACCGATGACACGAACAACACAAAAGTTATGTAATGTGCGCAGAGGATGAACATTTTCTATATAAAAGAGCTCCAGGCTATTGGTCTGGAGCTCTTTCTATGTCAGCCGAGAATACGCTGATAAAGCGATTTCGCCTCCTGAATATCCTTTGTCTCATGGATAAGGGCCCGGCCATCTTCAAAGAGGACCATCCTCTTTCCCTCCCCTTGAATGTTGAGCAAAAAGGCATTTCCATCAACCTGATAGCCGCCTTGGATCAGCTGGCGGGCAAGGATGGAAAAGTTCAGCTTCATCCTTTGCGGCGGACGGACTTGGACGGTATCCCGCCCACATAAAACGGCTGTCTTGGTCACATTATCCCGCTTAAGGAAAGGGTATTCGGGATTGCTCCCACAAGATAGACAGCTATCCTTCTTCATTTTCCTCGTCTTAAATTGCTGGTAATCATTCTTCCATAGGTCAAAAAAGACGAGGCCTTCGCGAACCGCCCCATAATCCTCTACAAGAATCTTCAGTGCCTCCGCCATTTGATGGGCAGCTGCCATTTGGACAGCCGGGCTGATGATGCCGCCCGTGTCACAGGTCAGCCCTTGTACGGGCACGGCTTTGAGGAGGCAATTGAGGCAAGGGGTCTTCCCTGGAAGAATGGCAAGACACATTCCTGTACTGCCGACACATGCTCCGTATACCCAAGGGGTGCGATGCTTTTGAGACAGGTCGTTGATGATCATTCTAGTCTCAAAATTATCCGTCGCATCGAGAATTAAGTCTGCCTCCTTAACCAATGGTTCCATCACTTCAGGTGTGGCATCCGTTACGATCGACTCAATCCTGACAGATTGGTTCACCCTTTCCAAGCGCCTCCTTGCCGCCTCTGCCTTAGGCAGGCGCTCCTCGGCATCCTGTTCTGTATAAAGCTGCTGACGCTGCAGATTGCTGTACTCTACATAATCTCGGTCTACAATGGTCAGCGACTGAATACCTGCACGGACCAGCATTTCCGAGAGGGCTGAACCAAGCGCCCCAGCCCCAATGATGAGCACATGCTTCTTGCCAAGCTTCTCTTGGCCTGTCTGCCCGACTTGCGGGAACAGCAGCTGCCTTGAATAGCGTTCCATCCTGCTCATCCTCCGCTTACCGGCGGGATGAAGGCGACTGTATCCAAGTCATGCAGGATGGTTTCATCCTCTGTAAATTCCTCATTCACAGCGGTCATCGCCCCATCGAGCGTTATGGAATGACGCTCCATGAGCAAGGCCTTCAATTCAGCGATGGTCTTGCCGGCTGCATCGACCTGTTCTGATTCACGCTTTGCGGCTTCTTTTAAACTGGCAAAGTATAAGATTTTAATCATTTACTCTCCCCCTCCTCCGGCCTTCCGGCTGGGTAACTCACCGTCTCAAGCTGATTGCCTACCCATTCCTCGCCGTTTTCCCAATGCTCTTTTTTCCAGATTGGCACAATTTCCTTAATTCGTTCAATGGCATAACGATTCGCCTCATAGGCATCATGGCGGTGAGGTGTAGAGACAGCAATAACGACAGCAATATCACTAATGTCCAGTTTGCCGGTCCGGTGTGTGATTGCGACATCTGCTCCCATCCATTTTTGTTGAATCTCGTGTCCAATCTGGGCAAGCTTCTTGACTGCCATTGCTTCATAAGCTTCATAGATTAAGTATAGGGTCTTCTTTCCGTTCGTCAGCTCCCTGACCGTCCCGACGAAAAGAGTGACAGCCCCGGCTTCCCGCTTAATGACCTTATTCATGACCTCATTCACATTAATTGGTTCATCAGTCAGCTGAAATTTCATGACCTTCCCCCTTATGTATCCTTTTCATCCATTCATAGTCCTGCATCGTATTCATATTGAAGAAACAGCGTGGATTTTCTTCTTCTACGATTTTTGCCCTTGCTGCATCAAGCAGGGAATCCATGCGCCTTTGCCCGGCATCGAGTGCATACTGCACATGAGGAAGGAGGGATTTATGATAGGCTGCGCATAAAGGATGAAGCCGACCTTCCGTCCGCGGAACAGCAAGCTCATATTGATCTAGATAGCGCAGCAGCCGCTCCCCTGTCCCAGCCTTGAAAAAGGGCAAGTCACAGGCAATCAGAAGATTATGCTCTGTAGCTGAAGCGGTCAATCCGGCCTCCAGTCCAGCAAGGGGTCCCATTCCCGCACGCAAGTCTCTGACATGTGGCAGATGGAGGAATTCATACACTTCAGGCTCATTTGTGACAAGCAGCAGCTCGCCGCCTATCCGGCCTGCCTCCTTCGCGATGCGTGAAATAACGGTCTCCCCTTCTATTGGAAGAAGCGCCTTATTCGTTCCCATCCGACTTGATTGGCCCCCGGCCAAAAGGATGATTGTTCGGTTCATTTGCCACTCCCCCTTTTACCACCTGTTATTTACCCCATCTCCTCTTCCTTAAATCTGACATGAGTGGCTCTTATTGACAAATTATATCATTCTCATCCCCGCTCCCGCGGAAATATAATCAGGCAAGCAGACAATTCGTTTCCATTGAATGGAAGGTATATAATATTAGACAAGATTGAGGTGCATCGCCTTTTATTTTGATATATATTTAAATGTATACGTAAAAGTTGATGTACTTGAGGGAGGAAAGAAGGCTCATGAGTTTAAAAAAGGCGTTAACGATTGCCGGGTCTGATAGCAGCGGCGGTGCTGGGCTTCAGGCTGACTTGAAAACATTTCAGGAATTAGGCGTATATGGGATGACCGCTGTCACTTCCATCGTTGCCATGGATCCGAAAAACAACTGGTCCCATAATGTATTTCCAATAGAGACATCCGTTGTTGAAGCACAGCTTGATACGATTCTTTCGACTGGCATCGATGCCATGAAAACAGGCATGCTCGGCTCTGTGGAGATCATTGAGCTCGCAGCTAAAAAAATCAAGGAATACGGCCTTGATAAAGTCGTTATCGACCCTGTTATGGTCTGCAAAGGAACGGATGAGGTCTTGATGCCGGAAAACACGGTTGCGATGCGTGAATTGCTTCTTCCGCTGGCAACTGTGGTGACACCGAACTTATTTGAGGCTTGGCAGCTATCCGGCCTCGGACCGATCACGACTGTTGAAGAAATGCAGCGTGCAGCTGAAATCATCCATGACCAAGGAGCGAAATACGTCTTGATCAAAGGCGGCACAAAACTTGAGGGTCAGGATAAAGCCATTGACTTAGTCTACGATGGCCAAAACTTCACCATCCTAGAATCTGAGAAGATCCAAACAACTTATACACACGGAGCAGGCTGCACAACAGCAGCAGCCATTACAGCTGAATTAGCAAAAGGCAAATCCGTTGAAGAGGCGCTTGAAACTGCGAAGAACTTCATCTCCGCCGCGATAGAGCACGGCTGGAAGCTGAATGAATTCGTTGGACCTGTTATGCATGGGGCCTATCGGACATTTAAATAATGGCCTGACTTGAAAAGCTGCCGGCGCGATTGTCTCCGGCAGCTTCTTTATTCCTTCGGTTCTCCTTTCGCAATTTAATACGCTATTTAGTATGATGGAGTAAAACACTAGGATTACTTTAGATATAAACCAGGAGGTAGTATCATGAAGCCAATAGATCTTCTCGATGCTCAAGCATCCCTGCAAACATTTGCCGGTCATCCTATATACCTGCATTTAGAAACAACGAACGGGGCCTATGCATCCCATAATGACGAATCCTTTTTCTCAGCGGGCGCTTTCATCCGCAATGTCGCCATCACGTTTGAGGAAGGAAAAATTATCGGCGACGGCCCGTACCGCGCAGGACTGCGGATGGAAAACGGCTGGGTTTATGCTGAGGGCATCACCCATTATGAAATCGATGAGTTCGGCCGCTTGCTCATGGCAGGCCTTGATCATCAAGGGCGTTTAGCCGTTGCCTTTGAACTGAGCAATACCCCATTTGACAAGTAAGGAGTTGTGAATAATGGAAACTGAGAGACATGTACTGGTAATCTTCCCTCATCCAGATGATGAAGCCTTTGGAGTGTCTGGGACCATTGCCTCCTATACAAAAAACAACACACCTGTCACCTATATTTGCCTGACACTCGGTGAAATGGGACGTAATCTAGGAAACCCTCCATTTGCCACAAGGGAATCACTCCCGAATATTCGGAGACAGGAATTGATGGATGCTGCTAATGTGATGGGCATTCAGGACCTGCGCATGTGGGGGCTCCGTGACAAAACGGTCGAGTTCGAGAATGAAGAAGCGCTGGCTAACCGCATTCGTGCAGCCATTGAGGAAGTGAACCCATCCTTGATCATTACGTTCTATCCAGGATTCAGCGTTCATCCGGACCATGAGGCAACAGGCCGGGCTGTCGTCCGTGCAGTCGGCTCAATGGATAAAGCCAACCGTCCGAAGCTTTATTGTGTGGCGTTCTCCAATAATCATCAAGAGGTGCTCGGCAAGCCTGATGTTGTTCACTTTATCCAGGATGTCATTGAAACAAAGCTTGCGGCCATTGCGGCACACCGCTCTCAAACGGAAGCAATGATGGCCTCATGGCCTGCCCTACTGGAGCAGAAGAATGAGGAGCTTGAAAGCCGCTTATTCTATGAGCGATTTTACGAATATAAGTGGGCTGAGGACATACGCTAGTATATCCTTAGTCATTTCATTAAAAGAGGATAGATGAGCCCAATCAAAAAAATTGGCTCTATCTATCCTCTCCTTCATTGCATTCGATTTTCCACCAGGTTCATCCAATTCAAATCTGCCTCTAAATGCAATAATGTACCCGTAATCAAGAAATATCTATTTTCATCCCCTTGAATAAGCCATTCCGTTTTTAATTTGGTTAATTCCATTACTTCCTTGATAATCATCGCCTTTTGCTGTTCAATCATTTTCTTCTCCTGCTCAAAGTGAATTCTTCGAGCGCAGCTCCATTTAAAGAAGAAATCCTCTTTCGTCGTATGATAAGGAACAGGTTCTAGCAGCCATTTTTCTAACTCGACTTTGCCCTTTGACGTTAACTCGAACATTTTTCTTTCTTGATTATCCATTCCTGGTGATGTGACAAGCTCATCACGGATGAGGCGGTCAAGCGTCGTATAAATTTGGCCCGGGTTTATTTTCCCTTTAATCCCAAGAAGGGTATCCAATTCAATCTTCAATTCGTAGCCATGATGTTTTTCCTGAAATAACAATGTCAAAATTCCGTATTTCACCGACATTTTTTATCAACCTTCTTTGAGTGATGATGGGATATCCATATTACTTGCACTTCTGCTAGAAGTCCATGCTGCACAAAGGCTTAGCAATACTCCTGAAATCATTGCTAGTATAACGTTACTTACGGGTAATTGGAAAGTTAAAAAGCCCTCCATAAATTCTGATTTACTCGTTACATAAATCAGAATCGTCCCTGCGGCAATTCCGCCAATCACACCAGATAACCCAATAAGCATGCCTTCAGCTACGATCATCTTTATGACCTGCGGCTTCGTAAAGCCAAGCGCCCTCATCGTTCCAATCTCGTAGATTCGTTCTAATGTATTCATCAAAAGCGTATTCGCTGTCCCAATACTCGCTAACCCAATCACAAAAACCAGCATCACTAATAGCAGTTCATTCATACCTGTAACAGCTGACACAGTCGATTCAATTTCATCATCTACCGTTTGTACTTTGCCAAGATGGGCACCAAAATCATTCCACAGCTGGTCTCTTAATGAATCATTCGCTGCATTGTTTACGGAAAGCAGCAGATCAAAAGGATGGGTCCACCCAAATTCATTACGAAGGTATTTCTCATCCATAAAGGCAGCATACCCTGTATAATGAGCTGTTTTGACAGCACCAATCACCTCAAACTCTTGTTCACCAGAGGGCGTATTCATCTGTATCCTTTGCCCTATACGGCCGCCCCACTCATCGAAAGCACGATTTCCGAGCAGGACAGCTCGTTTCTGCCCCAGTTCCTTATATAAATCCTTCTCCTCCGGATGTTCAAATAAGGATGGGCCATCTTCGCTTACAGCAAAAACAGAGAATTGCCTGCTCCCTCCATTTATGGTTTCCCATGTAATTGGAGTAGCTTCCATTAACGGTTCAACAGCTGTGACAGATTCATAGGCAGCAAGCTTTGCTTGATCTTCAGCAGACCATGGTGCTTCAGATGTTACTTTTACATCTCCTCCATATGTGTTTCTGATCTCTTTCCCTAATGCTTCAGGTGCTGACTCCACAGCTGCACCGAGCAATAACATGACGGAAATGCCCACAGCAAGAATAGCAGCCGTATTAGCATTTCGATTGAGCTGGCCCAGCAGGTTCTTAACGGCCATTAATCCAGCATACTGAAAGAGAAACTGTAAAATCGGCCTCAATACGTACGTGACAGCGATTAGTAGAAAAGGAAATAATATAATGATGCTCGCTGTAATCGCCAGATAGGAAATCGGATGGTCCACAAATACAAAGCCTAGAAGACTAAGACCAATAATCGCCCTGATAATGGACTGTCTTGATGATGGTTGGGGTTGGTTCGCTGTTTTTAATGTCAGTAGAATGGAAGTCTTCCCTGCGTAATAAATAGGAAAAAGGGAAAAAACAATCGGAAACAAGCATCCAATAATAGCAGCTATGATGGCGGGTTCTATCCAATTTAAGCTGTAAACCATATCAAACTTAAATACACTTAGAAGGGCTTGCATGAATATATCTCCGAGCCATATGCCAAGCGGGACACCAATGACTGTTCCGATCAATGCCAGAAGGGAAATTTCCATTAGAATGAGCTTAGACACCGTACTCTGGACATATCCCAGGCTTTTCATGATGGCAAATTCCTTCTTCCTTTCCATCACACTTGTATAAATCATATTAAATACGATAAAGCCGCTAATAAACATGGCTAGAACACCAATCAAATAAAAGAATGTGTAAAGTCCTTCTATATCGTTGCTTTGGAGCGTATCCGCAACGACTGGCTGCACATATGCGCTATTGTCATGGAGTTCCTCCTGAAGAGATTGAAAAAGGATGTCTCCATCGCCATTCGTTTGATAGCGTACATATGAAACGGCATCATCCATTCCTGTCCACTCTCTTAATTGTTCCAGCGGTGCCATTACCCGAAAACTAGTTGATTCAGCACCTTCCCAATCGCTAGGACTTGCAAGCAGCTGTGTGTATTCAACGATAGCCGATACCTTCGCTTCACCCATATCAGCAAAACGAACCGTATCACCTACCCCCTTCCCCAATAGTTCAGCAACAGGAGCAGGCAAGATAACCCCTTCATTATCCAGGCTTCCTTCAATGACCGGCAGCTCCAGCAATGAACTGTTCTGGTCGCTCACACCTGTAATACGGACAGACCGTTCATTCAAGGAATGATCATCATCCAGTTCAAAGAAAGCTTGCTTATCAAGCGCGAGTAATACATCTTTAACAGAGGGATGATCCTGAATGGACGAAACCAGCTTTTCTGAGTAGGTATGCTCGTCACTTAAAATCCAATAATCCGCATTGGCCACATACATCTGCTCATAATAATCGAACACATCATTTGTTGTTTTATCCGCTATTAACATAGAGGTGACAAAAGAGGTTCCTAGAATAATCGCCAGCAAAGTAAGAAAAAACCGTTTTTTGTTTTGTGTAATATTACGCCATGAAATTCGCCAAATACTTAGCATAGTCATCATCCTTTCTAGAAATGACCTGATCTACCGCCCCATCTCTGAAAAGGATGATTCGATCGGCAAAGCCTGCTGCGAAAAGATCATGGGTAACCATCATAATGGTCTGCTTTTTTTCGCGGTGAAAAGTGGATAATAACCGCAATATGTCCTCTGCCCTTCCTCTGTCTAAGTTCCCAGTCGGTTCATCAGCTAATAACACGGCCGGATTATTAACAAGTGCTCTAGCTATGGCTACTCGCTGTTGCTGCCCCCCGCTAAGGAGATTGGCCTGTTTACGATTCAGCCCTGTCAAACCTACAGATTGAATCAAATCCTGAATCATTCCCATCTTATCCTTCGTTAATTTCCCGTCAGCATGAAGAGGGAAAGCAATATTTTCTTCCACCGTCAGTGTCGGCAGCAATTGATAATTTTGAAAAACAAATCCTACATATTTGCGGCGAAAGATTGTCCTTTCCTTTTCATTCATCTTATTTAAGGGGTTCTGTTTAATCTCTATATCCCCGCTTGTTGGCACATCAAGCCCCCCCAACAATTGAAGCAAGGTACTTTTCCCAGAACCGCTTGGCCCCATAATGGCAACAAATTCCCCTTCTTCTATATGTAAATCAACCCCTCTTAGTACGCGTGTGCTCTCTTGTCCCTGCAAAAACTCCTTTGTTACTTGCTGCACCCGAATCATTCTATCATCCCCTCATTGTTTTGTTTATTTTTACCATTATATACTTAGTATATAGTTATTTGTAGAGGACTATTTAATCAATTACAGATATATTAAGGTTTTACTCAAATGAAAATAAAATAACACCCTTAATATATACATACTTTGTATATATAAAAGAGTGTTAATCCAAACTTCTGTCCTTTCAACTCATATCGCTCTCTTAAAACAAAAAAATCCGCCAGGCTTAGATGAGCCTAGCGGTCCAAAAAGGGGGGGATACTTTGGAAAACTTCATTGCCTTTATAATTTAACCAATTTTCCCCAGTGTTATACCTATATCTGATTATTTTTTTGAAACCATATAGCGGTAGATGGCATGGGCCACGCCGTCTTCTTTGTTTGATAAGGTTGTATCCTTGCAGATCCCCTTAATATCGTCGGACGCATTCCCCATCGCAATCGAGAGACCCGCTTTTTCAAACATAGAGACATCATTCAAGTTATCCCCGATTGCAATGGTTTCTTCAAGTGGTATGCTTAGTTTATTCAATAATGCCTCAAGGGCCGTTCCCTTCGAGGTTCCGCGGTGGTTGATTTCAATATTCCCTTTAGCTGAGGATGTAATGGTTAGCCCATCGAATTTTGCGAGGGCTTCAGCTGCTGTACTGAGTTGATCTTTCTGTAGGGAAAATACTAAAATCTTAAAGACTTGCATATCCGGTTCCTTGATTAAGGCATGGTAATCTTTTGTTTCAAACAAGAACCCATATTCGATTCTTGCCAGCGCTCTCCTTCGTACATCCTCTCGGTCATGCTCGGGATTAGCGCTTAAAACGATATCCACGAGAGAATCAATGGCACGCTCTGGGTTCTTCGAGAATACACCGTGATTGGTATAAAGCTCGAAATATAATCCAGCCTCCTCTAAGAAGGTAATGGTACTTTCCAGCTCCTCAAATGAGATAGGATGAGAGACCAGAAGCTCTCCCTTTTGGTCATAAACCGCAGCACCATTCATACTAATAATTGGGCAGTTGAAGTTTATTTCATCCAAGGCCAGTCTTGCCTCCTTATAGGAACGGCCGGTTGCGATAATGACTTGTCCGCCCATCTCTCTTACTGCTTCAAGCGCTTTACGATTCTCATCACTGATTCGCTGATTTTCATTCAGCAATGTACCATCCATATCAGTTGCAATACATTTCATATCGTTTGGCTCCTCCTTCATTCAACATCCATGATTCTACTATGTCTTCTTTAAGTATATACCCTGTTATACCCTGTGAAAAATGGGTACGACCTATCTGTCCTGTATAAAAAATGTTTTACTGGCGAAACATACTAACGATTATCGCTAAATAAAGCTTTTCTAAAATAATTCAAACCAGTACACTGAACTATGTCCAATTGTTCCAAATATTTATTGAAAGGCAACAGGTGAAACAATATGACTTCTCAAACCAATTCACGGATTTCCTTTTGGGGCGGCATTGGCTTCACAGCTTTACTTGCCCTATTAGGATTTATTCTAGCAGAATTACCGGTATTCGATTATATCGGACCATTGGCATGCAGCATCCTGCTCGCCATCGTTTATCGAAATGTACGCAGCTACCCTGAGAATCTGCGTTCCGGAGTTCACTTCTCTGCCCGCATTCTTTTGCGTGCCGCTATTATACTTTACGGATTAAAACTAGACATGCAAATCATTTTCAGTGAAGGACTTGGACTGCTTGGAAAAGCATTTGTAGTCATTGTCTTCTCCATCACCGTGATGATGCTTCTTGGGCGCTGGTTAAAGGTTGACCCACATATCTCCTTCCTATTAGGTGCTGGGACAGGTATATGCGGGGCGGCTGCCATTGCAGCCATTTCCCCAATCCTGCAATCTGAGGAAGAGGATACAGCCATGAGCGTCGGAATGATTGCTCTCATTGGTACCGTATTCGCTGTCGGCTATACCGTCCTCCTGCCAATGGTCGGACTCACACCGGTAGGCTATGGTATCTGGTCAGGACTCAGTCTCCATGAGCTCGCTCATGTCGCCCTGGCTGCTGAACCGGCTGGAGAGGAAGCAGTCGCTATGGCCCTTCTCGCTAAGCTATGCCGCGTATTCCTTCTGATTCCGTTCAGCTTCTTACTTGTCTTCTGGATGAAGAGCAGACAAAAGCATGGCGATAAAAATACGAAGATTGCCTTCCCATGGTTCTTGCTCGGCTTTGTAGCGCTCAGCATCTTCCGTACCTATATCGCAGGCGATTGGTTCCCAATATCCTTATATGATTCCATCGCAATGCTGACAACCTTCCTATTGTCCATGGCCATGGCGGGTCTCGGTCTCACCATTGACCTTCGGGAATTAAAGGAGAAAGCAGGTATGCCGCTGCTTGCCCTCGTTGTTACGTCCATCCTGCTATCTCTCATTACATATATTTGGGCGTAAAACAAGAAAACAGGTGAAAGGCCATTTGGCTTTTCACCTGTTTTTTTATGTTTAGATTGAGCAGCCTTTCAGTAACTGCATTCAGAGATCTTACGACTCCTTTGAATAGGTTCTTCTTGTTTTAAAAGCGAACGGATCCTTTTTATGGGCATACACAGAATTTAAAGACGATAACCCGAACAAAGCTAGCCCATGTTCGCCCCTCCGCAGATTAAGCACGAGAAGAGTCAGCCGCTTCCTCTTTTAGTTTTATAGACCCGCTCTGCTGCATACACTTGTACAAGCAAATGAAACGGAGGGCTTGCTTGCATGTATGGATTATTAAGCTATGTTTATTTAGGTATTTCCTTATCGGCACCAATCGGACCCATTAATGCGGCACAGATGGAGACCGGACTCCGCAAAGGCTTCAGCTATGCCTGGCTGTTTGGTCTTGGGGCGATTCTAGCTGATATTGTGTATATGATTCTCGTTTATTTCGGACTAGCCACCTATATGAATATTCCGATCATCCAGACCTTCCTTTGGCTATTCGGAGCATTTGTCCTTATTTATTCAGGCATTGAAAGTCTCGTCTCTTCGGTGACGGCAAATGAAAAAAGCCCTCAAAGGAATGCGACGAGATTTCATTCCTTCCGTACAGGCTTCTTCATGTCCTTGATGAATCCGCTGAGCATCCTTTTTTGGATTGGCATCTATGGTTCTGTTTTGGCAGAGACAGCCGATGATTTTTCCTCACGTCAAATTTTCATTAATAGCTGCGCCATCATTTGCGGGATTTTCCTGTGGGATTATACGATTGCCTTATTATCCAGCTTCTTCAGGCGCTTTTTAACAGACCGCTTCCTTCGGGTCGTTTCCTTATTATCCGGAACTTCCTTAATTGCATTTGGCTTATATTTCGGCTCAAAAGGGATTCAGGCCCTTTTCTAATCATTGCGCATCCGCCTTGCTGTCAATGGCCGTTTCCGAATTCGTTTTACGCTGACAATAAAGGTAATCAGGCCGATGAAGGCAACAAAGCAAAGGCTGACAAGAAGTCCGCCCCTTGTCCCCTTTTGAAAAAGGGTTCCCGTAATCCCAAGCAGGATAAACAAAAAGGCAATATTCCGTTTCCATTTATCCATTGTGGAGAGCTCAAGCGTCTTCGAGTATGTCATCAAAATCAAAATCCAATTATACAAAATAAGCAGGCTGGCTCCGGTTGTAAAATATTCATACACACTGTTCGGCATAAGGAGTGACAGAACAATGGAGATAACGAGCCCGAGCACCGTGATTATAAAAGCCGGAACCGGAATGGCCAGCCTCCCCCTTTTGCCCACAAAGCGCGGTGCATCGCGGTCCTCAGCCAATGCCACGAGCATGGTCGTCACAGCATATAGGGAGGCTGACATAGTCGAGAACCCAGCAATCATTAGGGCTGCATTAAATATATGGGCGACAATTGGAACCTGATAGAAGGAAAGAACGGTTAAGAACGGACTTTCATTTGCTTTAATATCATGATGCGGAAGCGTAAAGACAACCAGACTGAGAGAGACTAAATAGATAACGAGCAATATGAGAAGCATAATCTTCCCGGCCTTTGGTGCATCCTCTTTCTTCTCAAGCCGCATCGACATAATGCCAATGACCTCAATCCCGCCAAAGGCAAAAAAGGCGAAGATCAGCGAAGCCCAGATTTCCTTCCATCCAGTTGGAAACAGACCTGCAACAGTATTCGGCCAATCAAAGCCCTTTTCCCCATCAATCACACCGGTTGAACCTAAAATCGCGATAATGACAAACATCAGAATGGCCGCTACCTTTACAATAGCACTGACATTTTCCATTCGCTCAAACAGCTTCGTTCCGATTAAGATAACAATCAGGCCAAGTACGCCAAATATACAGGCGAATACCCAGAGCTGGATATCCGGGAACCAAAAGCGTGAAAATAATGAAATGGCCGTCAGCTGGCTCCCCACGATAAACATTTCAGAAAACCAATAAATCCAGCCGTTCATGAATCCAACCGGCCTGCCGAACGCCTTTCGGGAGTATGTGCGAAACGACCCCTTTTGTGGATCCTTTTGGGTCATGGATGCAAGTGCATCATACACAAAATAAGTCGCCGTTCCAGCAATCAGAAAGGAAATCAAGACGGCAGGACCAGCGAGCTTAATTCCAAGGCCAGACCCGAGGAAGAAGCCGGTACCGATTGTACACCCAACTCCAATCATCGATAATTGCCACCATTTAAGCTTCTTCTCCTGATTCTTCATCTATTATCCCTGCCTCCGCTCGTTAAGAATACATACCTTCTTAATTTGCACCACAGGGAAGGTCTTATGCACATAGAAAAAAGAAGGGAGAAGACAATAATTGCCTTCTCCCTTCTTAATGAGTTCACGTATAAGTTCAAAAAGGTTTATTAGATGCGAACAACGTTAGCTGCTTGTGGTCCGCGGTTACCTTCAACGATTTCAAATTCAACTTCTTGACCTTCTTCAAGAGTTTTGAAACCATTTCCTTGGATTGCAGAGAAGTGTACGAATACATCGTCACCATCTTCGCGCTCGATAAAACCAAAACCTTTTTCTGCATTAAACCATTTTACTTTTCCGACCATTTTTTGGCCTCCTAACTTTAGTAGAAAATATTCAAAAGTAGAAAACCAGAAAAACCTTTCATGTCTAAAGCATGTACTTAAAGACTGTAAAAATTTTTTTGATCTTCAAACCTTTAGCGTTTTTATCGTACCATAAATGCCCCTATATGACAAACGATTTCAATAAGTTCGATAATTCAAAATGTACGAAAAATCCCTATAAAACAGGATTTTCTTCCTAAAAACCTCCTTGTATTACCACAAATTGTATAGAATTTTGTCGAAAATGGAGATTCAATATTTTTACAAAAATGGATTTTTAGACCCTAAGAAGCAGGACCATTCCGACTGTTTCCGGCTGTGTTCCATGATTCCTCAATCGTTCTCCCAGAAAGTTTTGATTGAGCTTATTCCTTAGTCTAAGTGTCTATCCTTTTTCAGCTCCAAAACTATGGTATATTTAACGGTACAGAATACGTAAAGGAGTTCAGATAATGGCTAAAAGCGTAGTAATCGCCGAAAAACCATCTGTTGCCCGCGATATCGCCAATGTGCTGAATTGCAGAAAGAAGGGCAATGGATTTCTAGAAGGAGATCAATACATCGTCACTTGGGCTCTCGGTCATCTTGTTACACTGGCTGACCCAGAGACCTATGACCAAAAATATAAAACATGGAATCTTGAGGACCTGCCAATGCTGCCGAAGCAGTTAAAGCTTGTTGTCATGAAGCAAACAGGTAAACAATTCAATGCGGTGAAATCCCAGCTGACCCGCGGCGATGTGAAAGACATCATTATCGCGACAGACGCAGGACGCGAGGGAGAACTTGTTGCACGCTGGATCATCGAGAAGGCTCATGTGAAGAAGCCAATCAAGCGTTTATGGATTTCATCTGTTACCGATAAAGCCATCAAGGATGGCTTCAATCGCCTGAAGCCCGGCAAGGATTATGAGAATCTGTATGCCTCTGCGGTTGCCCGTTCGGAAGCCGATTGGTATATCGGTCTTAATGCGACAAGAGCATTGACTACGAAGTATAATGCACAGCTGAATTGCGGACGTGTGCAGACCCCGACTGTAGCCATGGTTGCTGCTCGTGAGGAGGAGATCAAGAACTTCAAGCCGAAAACCTATTACGGGATTGAGGCAAAGTCAGATGCACTTACCCTCACATGGCAGGACAAGGACGGGAACAGCCGCAGCTTTAATAAAGAGAAAATGGATACAATCGTCAAAGCTCTTGGGAAACAGGATGCCGTGGTGGCTTCCATCGAGCGTAAGGCGAAGAAAACCTATTCCCCTGCCCTTTATGACTTGACTGAGCTGCAGCGTGATGCCAATAAGCTATTTGGCTACTCTGCTAAAGAAACATTGAATATCATGCAAAAGCTGTATGAGCAGCATAAGGTACTCACCTACCCTCGGACGGATTCCCGCTATCTATCCTCTGACATTGTCAGCACGATTCCGGAGCGTCTGAAAGCAATCGGCGGGGCTGAATACAGCAAGCTAGCCAATAAAATTGCCAATAAGCCGATCAAGGCAACAAAGGCATTTGTCGATGACAGCAAGGTTAGCGATCACCATGCCATCATCCCGACAGAGGGCTATGTCCATTACAGCGCCTTCAATGATAAGGAACGAAAAATCTATGACCTTGTCGTGAAACGCTTCTTGGCGGTCTTATACCCTGCCCATGAATTTGAGCAATTGACTGTCCATGCGAAGATTGGCTCTGAATCCTTCATCGCCCGAGGCAAGACGGTCACTAAGGCGGGATGGAAAGAGGTTTACAACAACCGCTTTGAGGAAGAGGAATCCAGTGATGATGTGAAGGAGCAGCTATTGCCGCGCATCAACAAAGGCGACACCCTCAAGGTTTCCCTTATCAACCAAACATCCGGTCAAACGAAGCCTCCGGCACGCTTCAATGAAGCGACATTGCTGTCTGCGATGGAAAACCCAACGAAATATATGGAGACAAAGGACAAAAAGCTTGCTGCCACACTCAAATCAACAGGCGGACTTGGCACAGTTGCCACAAGGGCTGATATCATCGATAAATTGTTCAATTCCTTCCTGATTGAGAAACGCGGCGGCAAGGATATTTACATCACGTCCAAAGGCCGTCAGCTGCTTGACCTTGTGCCAGATGAGCTTAAATCTCCTGCTACGACTGCTGAATGGGAGCAAAAGCTCGAGATGATTGCTAAAGGCAAGCTCAATAAGAATGCTTTTATCAATGAAATGAAGCAGCACACGAAGGAAATCGTTTCTGAGATCAAGGCCAGCGATAAGAAATTCAAGCATGATAATATCTCAACGAAATCCTGTCCGGAATGCGGCAAACCGATGCTTGAGGTCAACGGCAAGAAGGGCAAAATGCTTGTCTGCCAAGACCGTGAGTGCGGCTATCGCAAGAATGTCGCCCGGTTAACTAATGCTCGCTGCCCGCAATGTAAAAAGAAAATGGAGCTGCGCGGAGAAGGCAAAGGACAAATCTTCACCTGCAAATGCGGCTACCGTGAAAAGCTGTCCTCCTTTGAAGAAAGACGCAAAAAGGAATCCGGCGGCAAAGCTGACAAGCGCACTGTTCAGAAATACCTGAAACAGCAGCAGAAAGAAGAACCACCAATCAATAATCCATTCGCTGATTTGCTAAAAGGCATTAAGCTGGATGATAAATAAGAAACGGAACTGCCTCCCTATCTTTTTAGGGGAGGCAGTTTTTTATTTTGGCAGATTGATGCGGGCAGGTT